>JADMIH010000096.1 GCA_015478675.1 Chloroflexota bacterium
CCCAGCAAAGCGCCAGGGAGCTATGAAGGCCTATCCTGTGGGCCAGCCCTCTCACCCCAGCCTCCGCGTCAGAAGCCAGATCGGGTATCGTATCGGCCAGATGTATGCCAAGCACCAGAATAGCGCCCACAGGCGCGACCCACACGAGCTGTGGCGGGAAGCGCCCATCAGGGCTAGCGCCTGCCCAGGCCCAGAGCGGCAGGGTTGGAAACGCTATAGAGAAGGGAAGCCACGACAGCACTGTATACTTCAGGCCGGCATCGTAGAGCAGCCCACCGCCCAGGCCAACAGCAGTGAGGAGAGCGAACCAGCCTCCCAGGGGAAGAGCCATCAACAAGGCGGCAATCCCAAACGCAACACCGGTGCTCAGGGCAGCAATGGGGCTGATTATGCCGGAGGCGACGGGCTTATCGGGCCGGCCTGCATCTACCTTGCGGTCAAAGTAATCATTGCAAGCGGAGATAGAGAACTGCATAGCCGCTTCCACCAGCAGTAAATACAGTAGCCTGCCTACCGGTGGCAATCCCTGCGCCGCCAGCAGCACAAATGCCCCGGCGGCCAGCACCGTCATCAGCGATGGAACAGGGTGCAACAGACGCCAAAAAGCCAAACCGGGCCCCATCCTGGGAGGAGGCAAAGCAGAGCCGCTATCAACTATCTCACTCTGATGCGTCAATTATCAACTCTCAGCCAGCCAACCTGATGCTCCTGTAAACACACGTAGAGCAATGGTATCTTACATTCAGCACAGTTACCGTGAATGGGTTAAAAGAAGAGGTTGCCGAAGGTGAAGGGCTGTTTATATTGCAGGGTGGGGGCGGTTGAGATCATCATCTCTTGCACGGGAGTGCCTTTCTGGTCGTTGTCGCCTGCGGAAGCAGCGAAACCTATAGCCTGGCCGGGCTGTGGGCGGAAATCGCCAAAGGCTATCCAGGGCACAGCCGCTTCCAGGGTATAGCCGTTGCCTGTGGGGCGGGGTAGAGCCGCCACACGCACAAGCTTGTTGCGGGCATCTGAGCGGTCCGGGTTCCAGAAGACTGCTTCGGGTCCAAGCGCGCCGAAGTCGCCCGGCGATATGCCGAGTTGAAAATCGTCGGCGTTGCCTTCCCGGTCGTTGAAGTCCTCCGCCAGTTTGGTGTCGAACCACACCTCTATGTCGTCGCCTTTATACAGCTGGTAGCCGCGACTGCTCGGTAGCTGCACATGCACATCGTCTGTAATCACAGCCGCGATATAGAAGTTGTCGGCGTCCCAGGCAAAGTAGAATTGCGTGCTCAGGTCCTGGGGGCCTTTCCACCTGCTCTTGTTGAGGGTCACATAAGGCGCCGGTACAGGTTGCGCCCCCTGCCAGTCCGAGAGATCACCATCAATCACAGGTTGAGTCAGTGCCTGTAAGGTGTGAATATCAGGGCCGTTGGCCTTTCTGAGGGGACCGCTGTAAGTTACAGGGCCAGGAGCCTGGAACATGGGCCGCGCAACCCCTTTCAGGTTCACGCCTGGAATGATCCCTGCCGCCATAGCCAGCACTACGGCTCCAGCAGCTATCAACAAGATAGATAGCACAAGCACCAGGGTGGTGCGTTTGCCGCGCATAGGAGGTGTGATAACTTGAGGCTCGTAGCTGGGGGCCTCCTCATAGCCGTCAGCAGTGTAAGGCCTGGGGCCTGTGTCGCGGCGTGGAGCAGCGCGCCCGTTCGCGGCTGCCGCAGAAGAATGAGCGTAGACATTAGCAGGCACACTTTGCTTCCTGGAGCCATTTTGTGGCACATCGTGAGCGGGTATGTATGTGGTTTTGCTGCCTCTACTCAGCCAGGGTGAGCCGGGGGGAAGCCAGTGTGCCACTTCTTCCAGTTCTCGCGCCATGTCAACGGGGTCTGCGTAGCGAAGGGTGGGGTTCTTGGCGAGGGCGCGGTCGATCACAGGCTGTAGCTCAGACGGCAGGCGCGGGTTGACCGAGCGTATGGGCACAGGATTGTCGTGTACTTGCCTGTAGAGTATGGAAGCGGTTGTTTCGCCGGCGAAAGGTGTAACCCCCGTTAGCATCTCATACAGCACCACGCCGAGCGAATAAACATCCGAGCGTGCCTCGGCAGGCCGCCCACTTATCTGCTCAGGGGCGAGATAATCGGCTGTGCCCATCACCTGCCCGGCGGCTGTGAGAGATGATTGCGAGCTATCAGCCGCGCGGGCGATGCCAAAATCGGTGAGAGAGACGGTGCCATCCGGCTCTACGAGTATATTGCCGGGCTTTACGTCGCGGTGTATAACGCCGTGTGTGTGGGCGTAGTGGATGGCTGCCGCCACAGGCTTGATAATCTTTATTATCGCCTCAAGAGGGAGAGGCCCGTTATCGCGTAGTATGTCGCGGAGGGTAGCGCCCTGCACGTAGCGCATGGCTATGTAGTACAGAGCGCCCTCTTGTTGTACGTCGTAGACCCTGACGATTGAGGGGTGTTCCAGATTGGCGGCGGTCACCGCCTCGCGCTTGAAGCGCTCAACTGCCTTGGGGTCCACCGCCAGCGCGGGTTCGAGCACCTTTATGGCTACAGAGCGATTGAGCACCGTGTCGTGGGCGCGATAGACCACAGCCATGCCACCTCTACCAACGAGGGATTCTATCTGGTATTTACCTAAGCGGCGGCCTATGAGATTATCCACAGCTTCTTTCGTTCTTTGTCGAGCTTTCGGGCTTCTCTCGGTTAGCTAATTGGGCGGTGTAGAAGCTCTACTGCGCCCTTCATGCTCTTTCATCTTGCGACTGAGGTTAGCCGCCGTCTTTATAGCCACTAGCCCCCTCTTACCGGCCCCGCATCTCTATATTATAGAAGGCGCCCAAACCCGGGTAGACTGCACTCTCGCCCAGCTGCGATTCTATTCTTAGCAGGCGGTTGTATTTGGCGGTGCGTTCACCTCTCGCGGGCGCGCCTGTCTTTATCTGGCCGCAGTTGAGGGCCACTGCGAGGTCGGCTATCGTAGTGTCTTCGGTTTCGCCGGAGCGGTGGGAAAGAACTACTGTCCACCCGGCCTGCTGGGCATCTCGTACGGCCTGGATAGCTTCCGTGAGGGTGCCTATCTGGTTTACTTTGGCAAGAAGCGAGTTACAGTCGCGCTCTTCTATCGCCCTTTTTATACGCTCGGTATTCGTCACCAGTATGTCGTCGCCTACGAGCTGGATGCGGCTGCCGATGCGCTCGTTGAGCAGCTTCCACCCCTCCCAATCGTCCTCGGCCATGCCGTCTTCCAGCGATATAATCGGGTACTTGCTTACCCACTCCTCCCAGAAGGCAACCATCTCCTCGCTCGTCAGCTTTAGCCTCTCTTTTGGGAGGCTGTACATTCCGTTCTCGTAAAGCTCGCTGCTGGCGGGGTCAATAGCTATCTGAATATCTTTGCCCGGCCTGTAGCCTGCCTTCTCTATCGCCTGCAAGATGACCTCCAGCGCCTCTTCGTTGCTATTGAGCGAGGGGGCGAAGCCACCTTCGTCACCGATACCGGTGCTGTAGCCTTTGTCGTGCAGCACCTTTTTGAGAGATTGGTACACCTCAACGCCCCATCTGAGCGCTTCGCGGAAGTTAGGCGCGCCTGTGGGCATGACCATGAACTCCTGGAAATCTGTGGAGTCGGCTGCGTGTTTGCCTCCATTCAAGATGTTGAACATCGGCACGGGCATGGTGCGAGCGGCGAGGCCTCCCAGGTAGCGATAGAGAGGCATATGGTAGTGGTTCGCCACAGCGTGAGCCGCGGCCAGCGATACGCCGAGAATGGCATTCGCTCCGAGGCGACTTTTGTTCGGTGTACCGTCCAGCCGCATCAGCAGATAGTCCAGCCCTGCCTGATCGCACGCATCCGCCCCCAGGACTTCCTCGGCTATCTGCTCATTGACATTCTGTATGGCCTTGAGCACCCCCTTGCCGCCGTAGCGCGCCCTGTCGCCGTCGCGAAGCTCCACCGCCTCATGCGCTCCCGTAGAAGCGCCGGAGGGTACGGCAGCCCGTCCGCTCGCGCCGCCCAGCAGCCGCACTTCTACTTCGAGCGTAGGGTTGCCACGCGAGTCGAGGATTTCGTAGGCTAACACATCCTCAATTTCTATACTATACATAGCGAACCCTCCTGCCGTTTGCTCGTTGGCAGCATAATAACTCATAGGTTCTACTTTGGCAAGAATGGGGCGGCGGAATTATGAATTATGGATTGGGAAAGTTGTACCCCAGTAAGCAACCACAAAGTATTCCCTGCCACTTACCGCGCCGTAATCAGTAATCCATAATTCATAACTCACCTTACGCAGATTAGCCATATACCACGCCTGAATTGGCGTGACGGTGCGCTCAAAACCGTGCGTAACTGCGTAAGGTGAGTTCATGATTTATAATTCCGCGAAGCGGGGAGTGTGAACCAGAAGATAGTGCCGCCTTCAGGTTTTGGCTCTATGCCAATTTTGCCGCCGTGGGCTTTCACTATCTCACTACTTATATACAGGCCTAGCCCCAGCCCCGGGCGTTTGGTCACGGGCACGCCGATTGCCTCCGGCGAGAGGGCCTTAGAGCCAAGAGAGCCTGTCTGGTAATACCGCTCAAAGAGGTGAGCGCGTTGGTCCGCCGGAACGCCCGGGCCCTCGTCTATTACCTGCACGAGGTCTTGCCCGTCTTGCTTTTGCAGTTGTATCTTTACTGTGGTATTGGGTGGGGAGTAGCGCAGCGCATTGCCAACGAGGTTTGTCATCACCTGCTCGATCCTGGTGGGGTCATAATTGCCTACGAGCGGCTCCGCTGGGGCAATGACTTTGATGCTGTGCTCGTCGTTATCAGCAGTAGCGGCATCTCCGGCGACCGCAAGGGCGATCTCCACCAGGTCAACAGGCGACCTATCGAGGCTAAGCCGCCCAAGCTGGATACGCGATGCGTCCAGCAGGCGGGCCACAAGAGCGTTCACCCGATTCACCTGCTTGTTGATTTCGTCGGCGTGGCGCAGCACATTAGGCGGCGCATCACCACTGCGGGCCACTCGTTGCAGAAGCTGGCTGTGGCCGGAGAGCACAGCCAGCGGGTTTCGCAGCTCATGAGCTGCGGTAGCAATGAACTCGTCCTTGCGCTGGTCTAACTCTCTCATGCGCGTCACATCTTGAAGGGTGACTATCATCGCCGTTATCTTGCCTTGCTCATCCCGTAGCGGTGAGGTGCTGGCCAGCAAGTTTCTGGTGCCTATCTCTGGGCGTGTCATTGAGAAGCCGAACTCTTTCACAGGCACGCCGTCTTTGAAGGTACGAGCGCTTGGGAAATCGGCGGGGGCGAAAAGCTCACCATCTTCCTTTGTGAAGCTATAGTAGCTGATCCGCTGAGGAGGGGTCATTGCATTCCAGAGAGCGGCTGGCAGTAACTCTTCAGCGGCGCGGTTTTGCAGGATAACGTTGCTGCTACTACTACTTACCAGGCGGACCGGCATCGGCACGTTTTCAAGTATAGCTTGCAAGCGTTCTCTTTCGGTCTCCGTGGCAAGCACTGCCTCCTCTTGCAGGTAGGCTTCTCTGCGCGCCACGCGTAGCGTAAGGATGGCACTGGCAATTGCGAGCACCCCCAGGCTGATAAGCAATTCCAGGTTGAGTGTGTTAATACGGCTGAGCTCGCTGTTGTTCTGCCGCGACATTGCGTCAATCGCCCCTTCGGTCTGAGCATTCGAACTGCGCACCTGGTCGAAGAGCTCTTTGCCTTTGCCTGTGGCTATGCTACTGAATATCTCCTGAGTGCGGCCTGCTCTCCTGAGCGCGATTTCCGGCTCGGCGATCTGCTGCTGCCACGCTTCGGCTTTCTGCTTCATCAGAGCTATCTGCTGAGATAGCCCTTGTGCGCCACTCGTCTTTTGTTCCACCAAGTAGGCGGCCTGACTTTGCATATTTGCCCACAGCCCCGGCAGCTTCTTCTGCGCGTCCTGGTACGGTTGCAAGAACGTCTCGTTTCCCGTGATGATGTAGCCGCGCTCAGCGGTCTCCATATCAACCAGGAGGCCAAATATCGTGCTCCTGGTGAGCAAAAGATTACTTAGCTGCTCGGTGTTGCGGAAGGCATCTTGCCCCGACACCTCGCCAAAGATCCCCACTATAGCCAGCGTCGCGACAAGCAAAAGAACCACGCCTATCATTACAGGTGTGGTACTGGGCCTCTTTTTTGGTCGGGGTGTCTCAAGCATACAAAGTTGAACGGCATCAAAGCTGTTCATCGTTACTATAATTTCAGGAGCAATCTCCTGTCAAGGGTCATAATCTTATCGCCCAGTAGTTGCTGTGCCAGGCCGTGAGGGGTGAGGGCTGCCGGGTTGCTAGCCCTCACCCCATGCCCCCTCTCCCCTTGTCGGAGAGGAGGCTTTAATAGCCAGGGGACACCCCTGTAACCCCTATTCTGAGCAGTGACGCTGACAGCTGGCGACGGAGCCGCCGAGATGCCAAGAAAGGCTGTGGGGCTTACTGGATTGGGAGGAGAAAGTCGAGGTCTATCGTTTTGTAGGCCATCTGTCGCCGTCGTCTATCGCCCATGCGTAAGGTGATTTACATCTATCGAGCAGCGACAAATGTCTACAAACTGTAAGCATCATCTAAGCGGTTGTTGTGCTATAATCTCGGTTGAGGCATAGTATCACTCTCTTTTGTCTCTGGGCATCGAGTACATCGTCCCAGCGCTCTATTTTGCCCCGTTGCTTATAGGCGGCATGGCTTTTACCTGCCATACTTCTGTTCCAGCATCCGCAAACCGAACTCACCCACGCGGGGCGAGAAGGAGTAAATCAAAATGGTCTCAGAGAACAAGCTACAGGGCGAACCGCAGGACGCGCAAATCCATATGAAGCGTGTGCATGACAACAGTTCGGATGAAGTGCTGAAAGTATCAACGCAGTCGCGACCAAGCGCGGTGGCCGGAGCGATTGCCGGGGTGATCAGGGCGCGCAACCATGTGGAAGTGCATGCCGTCGGCGCGGGAGCGTCCAATCAGGCGATCAAGGCGGTGGCTATCGCGCGCGATTACTTGCGGCTCGATAATATTGATATTGCCTTTGTGCCTAGCTTCATTGACGTCGTGATAAACAACGAAGACCGAACGGCAATTCGCCTGCAAGTAGAATCGCGCCCTTCCATTCCCAGGTCGTAGCTTATATTCAACCCCAGGATTACGAGCTTGTGACAGCTAACATTCGCTGGACCCCACTTCAAGAAGGGAAATAAAGAAGATGGGAACAAAGATGCAGCCCACGGGCTGCATCTTTGTTCCCTGTAAGAAAAGCCCCTCCCCACCGCTGTGGAGGGTTGGGGTGGGGCGTTCGCACAGCGCAATGCCGAGCGTAACCAGCCCAGAGAGAAACCCTGTTCAAGGGATTGTCCCAAAGTTGACTACCTTGCTGGCGTTGGTATCTACCACATAAATTATGCCATCGCTGCTTACTGTTATGCCGGTAGGGGTTTGCAAAGAGACGCCGCCTTGCTCCTTTTTCTGGCCTGCAAGCTGCCCTGTGGGGCTGTACTTTAGGACGCTTTTGCCTGTGGGGGCCGTGACGTAGAGGTTGCCTGCGCCGTCAAGGGCGAGGAACGGCTCCAGATAAGGACCCGGCTCCCACGATCCGGCGGGCACGGGCCACTGGCCCACAGATTTGCCTGTGGCGTCGAACTTCTGTATGCGCTTATTATTGGTGTCAGCTACGTAGACGTTGACGCTGCCGTCAACAGCTATGCCTATAGGCTCGTTTAGCTCGCCCGGCTTGTCGAATGGATAGTTAGGCCCTGTGCGCTCTGGAGACACCCCGCTGCTGATCTGGCGAATAAACTTACCCGTCGGATCAAAGATAGAGACACGCTTATTGCCTGTATCTGTGATGTAGATGTTGCCCTCGGGGCCTATGGCTACTCCGCGTGGGCCAAAAAACTTGCTATCTCTGTCAGGGTCACTGGCGGCGCTGGGGTCCGACAGGTTGATGAAGCTGCCCCACGCCGTGAGGAACTTACCATTTGCATCGAACTTCTGTACACGGTGGTTCCACGTGTCGGCCACATAAATGTTCCCTGACTTGTCTACCGCTATGCCTCCTGGTCCCGCCCCTACTGAGGTATCGCTATATGGGGCAAATTGGCCTTTGGCGTTCCCCTTGCTTCCAAAGGCTAGCAGGAACTTACCGCTGGGGTCGAACTTCTGCACACGCATATTTTCTGTGTCAACCACATAGAAGTTGCCCGCGCCGTCGCGGGTTATTCCCCTCGGCAAATTAAGTTGCCCTCTGTTGGGACCAGGGCCTGTATTCTCAAAAAGCCCAACGGGTGGGACATTGATATCTGCCTGGTTGGTTGCTCCTGGGGTCACGCCTGGTACGGGAGTAGAGGGGGCGACGCCTGTGCCGGCTACTCCCTGTTGCACGCCGTAGACAGTGGTTGTGCCAGACTGGTAGGCAACGGGCAGAGCTTGCTTGAACAGCCCTTCGGCGTAGCTTGTGACTTGCTCTTCCGGTCTCTTATTGGCAGAGTTCTCGCGCAATCCGCGCTCAACATCACCCACAAAGACGTAGTCAACATTGTACTGGTGCAGCAGTGCGAGAAGGCTCTGTGCGTTCAGCGGCCCACCGCCGTTGGGATCGTTCCCCTGGTAGATAGCGTTTACAACTTGCCTGCGCTGTCGTATCTCATTCAGCAGCTCAGGCTGGGCGGTGCGCCATAGCGATTCGTGGGAGTTATCAGAGGCGAGAAGGGTGGGTACGCCTGTGTAAGATGAAACGCGGCCCGGATAGTCGTATTCGGCGCTTCCAGCTTCGAGCACCGTGTCGCTGCCCTGCCCATTTTGTTTGAGCCAGTTGATGGCGTTGTAGTCCCCTGGTGAAACACCCTGCATCCACGCCGTTCCGTCCAACCCCACAAGCGCCGTTTTACCTCCAATCTGGCGGCTCACGGTGCCATAGTAGGTAAAGGTGATCCCTGATATCACCAGCAGCACGGCGACCACAGCCCAGACGCCTGCAACCGCTTTGACGCCTATGGGTTGTGTATGCACGATTACCTGCCCCCTGCCAACCCGCTCCTCTCTCTCAGCGAGCGCCGCATGCAGGGTTCGCCACAGCCCGTAGCCCGCCGCCAGCGCCCACAGCACCCATATTTGATAGTAGAACTTGAAGAGGGTGTTCATCCTGCTCTGGAAGTTGTCCTTGAGAAATACCACCTCTATAACCAGGCCGATGATAGCCGCTAAAGCCATCATTATGAGCGCCATGTTGCGCTCGGTGCGCCGCGGCTCCTGCCAGACAAGGTAGAGAGAGACCACGCTGATAGGCAGTAGCAACGCCAGCAGTGGAAACTTCAGGACAAAAGCGAGCAGGAAAGTAACCACGAAAAAGGCGGCCCAGATGTAGAGAATATTGTTGCGGTCGGGGCTTTCGTCGCCCCGCATACGCTTGCGCAAATAGCCCACAAGCTCATAGGCGAGCCAGACGAGCAGCACGGCCAGGAAAATGCCGAAGATAACAAGGAAGCCGAGTATCGTCTTGTCGGCTGTGTTCACCAGGATGAAGGACCCCAGCTTTTGCAGCAGCCACCCCACGATAGGTATATTCGCCAGGTTGTCGGGTATTTGCGCTGGCTGCCCACCCGCGAACGACTTGAAAGTGAGGTGGAAGGGCAAAAAGGCAACTATGCTCAACACCACTATTAGGACCACCTGCACCACCCAGGGGCGAAGCCATTGCCAGCCTCTGGGTCGCTGTGAGCGCCATTGTAACGCGATGTAGGGGAGGGTAAGGCTCATAAGCGCCAGGAGCACGTAGGTCGGGTAGTCCCAGGTGTTGGTGGTGTAGAGCGAGCCCAGTATGACGCCCACCAGAATGAGCGACATCCAGGCGCGAAAGCCCGTAGGAACACCGTCGCGCCAACGGCTGCCACGCAGCACCTTGCGACGCGAGAAGGCGAGGGCCACAGCTACGGCCAGCAGCACCAGAGGCAAGGCAATCACATGCGGGTGCAAGTCGGCAAGCAGAAATGAGAAGGCGGGAAACTCGTTGATGGTTTCAAAGCCTACCTTCTGCTTGGTTGGCGGCTGCCCTGGGAGATATACTGTGCGATAATCCTGGATAACACGCGAAGGCCCGAACCAGAAGTAACCCTGCGCCTGGTTGCAGTTGAAGCAGAAGCGAAAGCCGTTTCCTTGCATGTCTGCTCCCTGGCTGAAATCTTTCACCGTGAACATGGAGGTGAGGTTGCCCATCACCACCATCATGAGCACAGCCAGTAGCGCGTAAAGATAGGGCGACAGATAGAAAGGCACGCGCCTCATCTCCTCCCCGTTGTCACCTCCCGGCAGGTAAGGCTCCATCGCTCGTGGTTTAGCGGCAGGGGCAACGGCCTCATCACGCCCATGCCCGTTGCTCTCTATCTCCACTTTGGTTTCGGGCGCAGCTTGAGCTAACGTGGCTGTAGCTGCGCTCTGCCTGGGCGCTGGGGCCTCTTGCGGATTCCTGGCCCGTCGCGCAGGTATGGCCGCCGGAGCGTCGCTCGCTGCGACTTGGACTTTCTTTTTCGGCAGGGCATTTGCCGCGCCCTCCGCGTGGGCCTGCCTCGCCGGAGCGCTCCTGCGCAACAGCGTTGCGGCGATCAGGTTGTAGACTACCCCGAAGGTGCCGATGGCTGTCAGGGAGAAGAGCGCCACGTTAGCCAGGTTGTAGGCTACCTGAGAAGGCACACCGCTCAGGCTGGTGACGGCCGCCATCAGGACATAGCCGAAGTAGTAGTAGTTGATCGGGTTGCCCGCCAGCCACATGTCGTTGGGCGGGAAGGTGCCGCTTTTGAGGATAGCATTCAGAAAGCCGAAATCCATCAGCTTTTCCTGGTCGAGGATATTTGGGTTGTAAGCCCTGATGACCGCCCAGACCACGAAGGAGACGGCGAAGAGGAGCTCAACGGTGGCGATATACCTTATAGTTGTGGGCATGCGTAAGTGCGCCCGCATCTCTCCCAGCATGGCGCGATTGTTTCTGAAGAGGAGCCACGCCGAGAATGCAGCCACAACCAGGAGACATAACCCCAGTAGCCAACGCTCGAAGGGCGCGATGTGCAACATCGCGATTATGTAAGCCAGCCACCCGACCAGCAATATACCGATTATCTTGGATGCTGTGTATCCTCTGTCGGGCAGGGCGCGCAGTAGCATCGCCGCCACAGGCAGCGCTACAATGCCCAGCACTTCGAGCGTTACCCACCAGATTATCGCATCGCTCATACCCTATTGTACCAACCCTTCTATACGATCTGCACTTTCTACTTGGGCCTGTACTGTACATATGCTTGCGCTGTAGCAAGTATCGCATAGCGCGACCGTTGGCCGCCAGTAAACGGCCCACTAAGTTATTATCATAGCGTTTCCCGCTCAAAGCTGCAAATTGCAGCGCGAAAGATTAGACACTGATTTGTAATCAATCTCTCCGCATCTCAAGGATAGCAAAGCCTCTATTATCAAGGCTAGCTTCCCTCTATAGCCGATGACGGAACGGCACTTGCTCAATCTCTATTTGGTCGTTCACTTCGAGGTCTCTGTTATTCTTATCTTAACTTTGGGGAACAACTTTATGATACAGCGTGCTGTTGGACTTGTAACCCTTATAATGCTTGCTTTCGCGATGGCTGCGTGTAGCGCGGATAACTTCCCCACACCTACCTCCGGCGCTGGCGCAGGCGTGACATCTACTGTCATAGGAGGGGGCGCTACCATGACGGCTCAACCACAGTCGTACCCGAAGATGGGCACAGCCCCGGACTATAGTTGGATAGCGGGCCAGGTTGCTTTCACCAGGATACAGGGAGGTTGTGTCTACATTCAGACCGGCGCAACTCCCGCTGGCGCAGGCGATGCCGCACCGACCCCCGCCGGCCCAGGCGCTGTGGTCGTCGGCACCTCGGTCGCCAACGATACGTCGCCGCCTTTGCGCGACATCACGCCTGTAGCGCCCAGCACGGCGGCCACGCAGACTTCGGGCAGCCGCTTCGTGCCCACTGGGCCCGGGTGGGACTCGTCCAAAGTGAAAAATGGCGACTACGTAGTAGCCTTCGGCCACGTAGCAGGGGCAGGCGAACCGAGCGTGATGTGCCCAGGCGGCACCACTTATATTGTAGACAGCGTGCAGCTCCACCCTTAGCTTTCACGGGGTTTAGTAGCTCTGCTCGCCTGCGGTTCCCTCTTGTGTCGTGCCCTCCTTCCTGCTCGACTCCCATTGCCGCTTGCAAACTGGGGATCGTTTACAGAAGCGTACAGAGGTACGTAACCACTTGCGCTGTTGCGTCGTTAAGGTATTGTACGCCGAAATGGGCGGACTATAAGGAGGGTAATCAGGATGATGAACAGAGCGTTGTCATATAGAGGGCGTTGGATGGCTCTTTTCGCTATCGCCACCTTGCTCTTTGCGTCTGTGCCGGTGCTGGCGAGCGCGGACATACCTTTCCCGCAGACCGACGCTACGCTGTGGGGGCCTTTTGAGGCCTACTGGAATGCTCATGGGGGGCTGGCACAGTTCGGTATGCCGCGTACGGGCGTCTTCCCAACCAAAGGCGGGTACGATGCCCAGTGGTTCGAGAGGGCAGAGTTCACTTACAACCCAAAGAATCCCGACCCTTACAAGGTACAACTTCAGTTGCTAGGCTCTGAGATTACTGCCAATCGCCAGGGCGAAGCCCCATTTCAACGAGCGGTGGCTGCGGGCACAGGCCAATATTTCGAGGTGACAGGGCATAATCTCTCCGGGAAGCTCCTCGACTTCTGGCGGGCGACGGGCGGGCTGCCTATCTACGGCTACCCGATATCGGAAGCCTTCATGGAGCAGAGCAAGAGCGACGGCAAAGAATATCTTGTGCAATATTTTGAGCGTAACAGGCTGGAAGTACACCCTGAAATGACGGGCAACCAGTACCAGGTGGAGCTTGGACTGCTCGGCTCTGAGTTGATGGACGCACAGGGTGGGCCCGCCGCCTTCGGAAATCTGGGCGCACCACTTTTCTACCCGCCATCGGGCGGGGCACAAGCCACCGTAACGCCCGGCCCTGTGCCTGCGGTTTACCCCAAGATGGGACATGCCCCGGATTATAGCTGGGTCGCCGGCAAGGTGGCTTTCACCAAGATACAGGGCGGCTGCACCTTTGTAGATACAGGCAACGAATTGTTTGCGCCCCAAGGCCCCGGTTGGGACGCTCTCACCGTAAACAATGGGGATTACGTGGTGATCTTCGGCCATATCGCCGGCCCTGACGAGCCGCGCGTGATGTGCCCCGGCGGTCGCCCCTACATAGTAGACAAGGCGCAGCTAAACCCGTAGCGAAGGAGAAGCGCAGTGAGTAGTGCGTAAGTTGAGGTTATAGATGTACTATCTATAATTCCTTACGCACTACTTCGGGTCTAATGCTAGATAAAAAGGGTTGACAATGAAACCTCCGGTTTGGTAAGGAAAGGGTTGCAAGACCAAACCCAACCAAAGACGGAGGATACCCAATGATACCGCAGATCGGTAAGTGTTCAGACTTGAGGCGGAGGCGGCTAGCCCCCTCTCCCTTCATGGGAGAGGGGCATGGGGTGAGGGTGCGTAAGGGCGGGTAGCGGGCCGCCCGCACAGATACCCCAAGAAGGTTGCTCCACCTCAACTCTGAACATTTACTGCCAGATACAGTATCGCTTTCTGCAGCAAGCTGCTATATAACAGATAATAGTAGAAGAAGATAGATGTCGGGTACCTCTCAGGGCTACACTGCTTATGTAGCCGCTTATGTTTATACAAGGTGGGCAATATGCTACTATACTGACCCCAGGAAATCAGACAACGAAAGAGCGATATTTAAGGTGAGACGTAACCATGAAGAGACTGAACGGATTACGCAACCATTATACGGCTGAATACAAGGCCAACATCGTACGGGAGATACTCCGTGAGGAGAAGAGCATCACCCAGATAGCAGCCGATCACGGTATCCACCCCTACCAACTCTACCAGTGGCGAGACATCGCATTGCAGGGGCTGCCCACCCTCTTCTCAGGGCAATCGGCCAAGGAGCAGGCGGAGCGGGAACAGGCTCACGCCCAGAAGGTGCATGAACTGTACGCCCAGATAGGCAAGCTGACCACTCAGTTGGAGTGGTTGGGGAAAAAAGCTGGCATCGTCAATGAGTAGGGAAGAGGGACTGGCTTTGCTGGACCGAGGGCCTGCAGTTACACTAACGGGAGCTGTCGGTTCCGTCTGTCCGTGCTCAGACCCAGTTGCTTGGGCTGAACCGGAGCAGTTTGTACTACCAGCCCCTGCCTCCCTCTGCGGAAGAAGTGCTGCTCAAGAGGCGCATAGACGAAATCTACACAGCCCACCCTTTCTACGGCTCGCGCCGCATAGCTGTCCAGTTGCACAGGGAGTGCTGGTCAACCGCAAAGCAGTGGCCAAGCACATGCAAGAGATGGGCCTCTCGGCCATAGTACCAGGACCTCACCGGCCCAACCTCTCCAAGCGTGCTCACCAACACGCAATCTACCCCTA
>JADMIH010000097.1 GCA_015478675.1 Chloroflexota bacterium
CAACAGCCATGTAGCGTACTCTTGAGCCTGCTTGTGGGGTAGACCATATTCACGATGAAGCGCTTCTGTGGAGTGCTTCAAGTGAGCTGCGTAGCTTCCATCTTTGGCCTCGGGCAGCCCCGATATTGCAGCCCAGGCGTGGACAGCAGGGGCAAGTAGCTCCAAAGCCAGCCGGTCGGCTTGCTCTTCAGCACCTGCTGTTGTGCGTGATGTGTATCCGCCCACAGAGGTGCGCTCCATAAGGTCTACATGCAAGCCTATGGGTACTGCGCCCAATATTGCATGCAGGCGCTCGATTCGCGTGGGGAGACGCGTGTTATCCAGCACGGGGATGATCTCTTCGCCCAACGCCTCGATAGCTCGCCTCCTGGGCAGTTGGTAATCGAGTAGAAAATGGGCTAACTCGTGTGCAACCGTGAAGCGCATCTCATCGTCTGGGTCTGAGCCGTCTACGAGTACGAAGCCATGCCCATTATATGCCAGCAAACAACCACGCAACCGCCGGTTTGACCCCTCTATAGGATCTGCGAGGCCGCGGGCGCTGAGCCAGTTATGCACCTCGGTAAGGGATAAGCAGGGCAGCTCTCGAATGGCAAGAGGCAGCGCAAGGGAGGCCGAGCCGATCAGGTCGCGCGGGAACGGCTCTGGTCCATAAGGCAGAGCTTCCCAGAACTCTTCAACCAGGCGGGTCAGTCGGGCTTCCAGCCACACGAGTTGCTTCTCCTTTATGAACTGCGACTTGAACGCTCAGTTGCTCTTGCCATCACCTTCTTGGTGTTCACTCCCCTGCACTTCGCTCTCCTCGCCGTCGTCGCCTCCTTGACCAGCGTCTGCTCCTTGATCCTCCACGCGTGTTTCCTCGTCACGATCCCTAGCAGCCTTCAGCATACCTGGCGTGGAAGAAAAAGGGGATACAACCTGCCTTTGCCTTGTGCGCATCGAAGGGTTTCGTCGCGCCTGACTGAAAGCTTCAGCGGCATCGACTTCCCTGACAATTGAAGCCAGTGTGCCCGCATCCAGGACCAACTTATCGGCCACTCTCTGAATATCGATCGCGAATTCGGAAGGGTCGGGATCGGGGCGCCCGCACAGGCGCAGATGGTTCAAGGTAGCACTGTCGCAGCGCAGGAGGGAGCAGAGAGCGGCTTCAGACAGGTTGTTGATCTCGATATAGCGCTCGATCAGGCTCGAGAATAGGTGAGGCCAGCGCGCGGCCCTGGCAGCAGACCAGGAAAGTAAGTTGTTGTCCAGACCCTGGTTGTCTCTGTGGTTAGCCACGTATTATATCCCCCAGGCGCTCCAGGCGCTTGCTTATCCGGTCTTTGTGGCGCTTTACAACGACCTTTTGGTAGTGCTCAGGTCTATCTTGTATGCCAAGCGCCGCTGCATATGCCGAAGTTGCGCGCTCTCCTTGCAGCATTAGTGCCAGCATGCGCCGGTCCAGCGGATCGGTTATCTCTTCCATCACAAGGTCCATGAGGGCTTCAGCGTCCACCTTTTTAATCGTGTCGTTCTCCATATTATTCCGATCAGGGAGCGAGAATTCGACAAGATGGATTGAATTGGCTTGCCGGCTCTGTGTCTTCTCGCGTGCGAGCGCATTGAGGAGATCCTTTTGGGCTGCGTTGAAAAGATAATATCCAAGGCTTGAGCGCTCCGGATCGTACTTCTGCGGGTCGAGCGTGTAGTCGAACAGCGCATCAATGGCGGCAGCGGCAATGAGTTGCTCGTCACGTGCGGCTACGGAGGGGTTGCGGTATGTTAGTCGCTGAATCAGTTCGGGCAGCCAGCGCACCACGCACTCGTCAGGAGCCGTCTTATCGCCGGCTATGAGGCGTAGATGTAATGCTAAGTCCGCTGCGTTCATAAGGTGAGGCAGTAAGCGTGCTGAAGTGCTAACTGTAAGGTTGCCAGAATTTCCTGCACGCGATTAACTGGCGATCCTCTCGGCGAAAAGAGCAACTACCAGATTGAGGAATGACAAATAGTATTACTTCCCAGTACCGAGCATACCCGAATGGAGGCTATTAGTCAAGGATCATGTTCCGAGGGCATTTCCGAGACTTCTACTTCAACGAAGTAGACGAAGATACTCGGCGGGACATCTGCCGCCAGCGCGGTTACGTCTTCGCTCGCGAAAACCCAAGGGGCTTTTAGTGAAGGGTGGATCAAGAAGCTCATGCTTAACCCGACCAGCAGCGCTTTGTCAACCTCGACACACCAGGCGTGCGATGCCTGCCCGGTTCAGACGGTACCTCTCCGGCTCGGATCATTACACAACAGACGTTTGCTGAAGCTACCGAGCCACAGGCTATTAGAGAAGTTGGAGTGGTATGGCTGCCGGTGGGGTATTGAGGTGTGGCACAAAGTGCTAAAGAGCGGGTGCAAGATAGAGGCGAGGCAGTTGGCAAGCGAAGCGCGGTTGGAGCGAGCATTGGCTGTCTACAGTGTGATAGCATGGCGGCTGATCTACGCGACAATGCTGGCGAGAGCGATACCAGATGCCCCATGCACACTCTTATTAGAGCAAGAGGAGTGGGAAGCGCTCTAATGCACGATCCACAAAGTGCCGGCCCCGCCGAACAAGGTGCCCACCTTGCAGCAGGCAGTGCGGTGGATAGGGGAGTTGGGTGGCTTCCTGGGGCGCAACAGTGATGGAGAACCTGGTGTTACAGTCATGTGGCGAGGTCTCCAGCGGCTCGTAGACCTCACCACTATGTATCAGATTATGCCTTCTCCCCGTTCTCACATGAATGTGCGGAATGATTAGCCCATAAAGGGAGAGGGGGCTTGGGGGTGAGGGCGCACAGTTACCCTTGAACTTTGTTCTATCCTAAATCTGAACAGTTACTTCTATCATAAACCTTGACAACGCATCCATCAAGTTGTATACTGTGATTGTCATTTAGCAGTCCTATGTTGAGAGTGCTAGGCGGCACGAAACTTGCACTTTGCTATGGGTAGGTATAGATATGGATCAGCAGAGCGACATCAGCATTAGCGAGCGCCAACGGAACATACTCACTATTATCATTGAGGAGTATGTCACCACCGCGCGTCCTGTGGCCTCGGAGCACATAGTCAATCAATATGACCTCAACGTCAGCTCTGCCACAGTGCGCAACGACATGGCCGATCTGGAGCGAGCAGGTCTTATCGTGCAGCCGCATACCAGCGCGGGGCGCATCCCAACCGACCTCGGCTATCGCTACTTTGTGGCTAACCTGATGAACCCCACCGTCCTCGCCGCCGACGAGCAGCGCAAGATACGCCACC
This sequence comes from Chloroflexota bacterium, assembly GCA_015478675.1. Next base: position 3,277 of record JADMIH010000097.1, read on the forward strand.
AGTTTCATCAGATTGAGATGGATGCAGACGAGTGGGTGCGACTCGCCACAGCGGTGCTGGCACGCACCACCCACAGTGCGGCTGTAGCTACCGCCCCACGTAGCAATGCAGTGCATCTCAAGCACTTCGAGCTAATTGGCATCTCAGACTCGCGCATACTGGTCGTGATGGTAGGGCACGAAGGCTCTATCACTCAGCAAATGCTCACAGTCGAGGAGGAGTGGGACCAGGAGCGCATCAGCAGCCTGGCTGCACAACTCAACGCCAGCCTCGCAGGTAAGACAGCCGCGCAGATAAGCGAGTGGGCGGGTGAAGAGGCCAATATTCGCCCACTCTCCCCTCCGGCACCACGAGTGCTACAGCTGATAACTACAATGCTAGCGCGACTCGAAAGGCCAGAAGCTTCCAGCATTTACCACGAAGGGCTGGGACATATACTTGAACAGCCTGAGTTTCGCCAACCCGATAAGATCCAGCAAGTGCTTGCTTTATTCGAGCATGGTGATCTGTGGACATCTATCATACCTTCTATCATGGATCGGAATGGAGTGCAGGTGCTCATAGGCGACCAGGGCTGGGGCGAAGGGATGGGAGCGTACAGCGTTGTGCTGGCACGCTATGGCCTGGAAAACAAGATGGCCGGAGTGCTTGGGGTGGTTGGCCCCACCCGCATGCCCTATAGTCGCTCGGTCTCGACGGTGAGCTACATGTCGAGCCTGCTGAGCGACCTGCTCCACAGAGCTTATTACGACGCAGGCGGCCAGTAGCCAGTAGCCAGTAGGGCAATCATCTGCAAGCAATGAAGATATACGGAGAGTTATAGAGTGAATGACACAAAAGACATGGACGAAAAAGAAGGCGGAATAGAAGACGAAAATAGCAATGGCAATGAGAAAGGTGAGCAGGACCAGGTAACTGAACCAACAGGTCAGAAGCGCGATGTAGCAGCCGAGTACCTGGATGCCTTGCAGCGCGAGCGAGCCAGCTTCATCAATTACAAGAGGCGTGCTGAGCAAGAGCGGGCAGAAACCGTACAGTACGCCACGACCAACCTCGTGAAGAAGTTGCTCCCCGTAGTTGACGACTTCGACCGTGCTCTGGCGGCGATACCTGAGGCCGAGCGTGAGAAGAACCGTTGGGTGGAAGGGATAGAGCTAATAGCCCGAAAGCTCCATACACTGCTGGAGCAAGAAGGCATAGAACCTATCGAAGCGATGGGACAGCCTTTCGACCCCAACCTGCACGAGGCGGTGGCCTTCGAGGACAACACAGAAGGCGGCAACACCAACCACGTAGATACAGTCTCCGACGTCTTTGCAAAAGGCTACAAAATGCGCGACCGGGTTATAAGACCCGCGATGGTCAAGGTCTCACGGGGCTAGAGGGCTCGTTTTACCCGACGCGCACTGCGTATGACGTACCTATTATGGATATACTGCCCTTATCGGCCACCCATCACGTAGTAGATAGCATGCATTAAGCATCCGGCAAATCAAGAGGTAGACAAAACTATTAAATCTATCAGGAGGCATAACAAAATGGCACACGTATTAGGAATCGACCTGGGGACAACCAACTCGGTCATCGCAGTGATTGAAGGCGGCGAGCCTACCGTCATACCAAACGCAGAGGGTGCGCGGCTGACCCCTTCAGTGGTGGCCGTCTCTAAATCCGGCGAGAGGCTGGTGGGGCAGGTCGCCAAACGCCAATCAATCACTAACCCGGAGAACACCATCTTCTCTATCAAGCGCTTCATGGGGCGTAAGTTCAACGACCCCGATGTGCAGCGTGACCTGAAGCTAGTCCCCTATAGGGTAGCAGAAGCGCCCAACGGCGATTTGCAGGTGTGGATGGGGGGCAAATCGTACTCACCACCCGAAATCTCCGCAATGATACTCCAGAAGCTAAAGACAGACGCGGAAGCATACCTGGGCGAAAAGATCACGCAGGCTGTTATCACAGTACCTGCTTACTTCAACGACTCGCAACGCCAGGCGACCAAAGACGCCGGTAAGATCGCGGGCCTCGACGTGCTGCGTATTATCAACGAGCCTACCGCATCTGCCCTCGCCTACGGGCTGGAGAATAAAGGCGAGGAAGAGATCGCGGTCTACGACCTCGGCGGCGGTACATACGACATCTCGGTGCTCACAATCTCAGAGGGCGTCTTTGAGGTCAACGCCACCAACGGCGACACTCACCTGGGCGGTGACGACTTTGACCAGAGGATAATTGACTGGCTGGCTGACGAGTTCAAGCGCGAGCAGGGTATAGATTTGCGCCAGGACCGCATGGCTCTACAGCGCCTCAAGGAAGCTGCCGAGAAAGCCAAGATCGAGCTTTCTACCACACAGTCAACAGATGTGAACCTGCCCTTCATCACAGCTGATGCCGAAGGGCCGAAGCATATGAACATCACACTGACCCGCTCGAAGCTGGAGCAATTAGTGAGCGACCTGATAGACCGCACCATTCCGCCGATGAAGGGCGCACTGGATGACGCCAAGATGAAGCCGTCGGATATCAACGAGGTGCTGCTGGTGGGCGGCCAGACCCGCATGCCTGCTGTCCAGAAGAAAGTACAGGACTTCTTTAGCAAAGAGCCTCATAAGGGCATCAACCCTGATGAAGTAGTGGCTGTGGGCGCGGCAATCCAGGCAGGCGTACTCAAAGGCGATGTGAAGGACGTACTCCTTCTGGACGTGACGCCTCTTACGCTCGGCCTTGAAACGCTGGGTGGTGTGGCAACGCCACTCATCCCGCGCAACACTACTATCCCTACCAAGAAGAGCCAGGTATTCTCAACAGCATCAGACAACCAGCCGAGTGTGGAAATCCACGTGGTGCAGGGCGAGCGCCCAATGGCTAATGAGGACAAGACGCTGGGGCGCTTTATACTCGACGGCATTCCACCGGCGCCGAGAGGCATACCACAGGTTGAGGTTACTTTTGACATCGACGCCAACGGTATCCTGAGCGTAAGCGCCAAGGACATGGCTACTCAGAAAGAGCAGAAGATCACCATTACTGCTTCTTCGGGTCTCTCCAAAGACGAGGTGGAGCGGATGGTGCGCGAGGCCGAGTCGCACGAAGAGGAAGACCGCAAACGCCGCGACCTGATTGAGGCGCGTAACCTGGGCGATAGCCTGGCTTACAATGCTGAAAAAACGCTGCGCGAGCTTGGCGATCAGGTGCCCGCCGACATCAAGAGCGACGTGGAGAGCAAGGTAACTGCTGTGCGCGACGCCCTGCAAGCCGACGATGTTGAGCTGATCAAGAGTTCCACCCAGGAGCTTAGCGATGCCATGCAAAAGATAGGCCAGGCGATGTATGCCCAGCAGCAAGCCAGCGCGGGCACCAGAGGCCCCGATGGCATGGGCGGTATGGGAGACATCGGAGATATGAGCGGCAACGGCACCGGAGATGGCGCTAACCCTGGCGGCAAACCCGCCGAAGAAGGCACCGTAGAAGGCGAGTTCCGCGAGGTCTAACCAGGACTGAATGATAAGGAATGAGGACTGAGTGGCCTTGTGCCACTCAGTCCTTCCGTCGTCTCTAGTTTCTAAGCCTATGACAAATGCCAGATACCCTGATACAAGTTACACACATGAAGGAGGGCACGAGACTTGGAATAGCAGTTGGTGACAACAAGGTCTTTGTAGTAAACCTGCCGGGGAGAAAGTCTTTAGCTCGAATGTCGCGTTTCATACAGGCAAAGTGTGACCGGGTTATAACTTTGGTGCTCTTGTATTTGCAATCGAAGTAAGGAATGGTTTAGATTATAGCAACGATAGCTACGGACGAATGTTCGCGAAGATAAGAGATTATTTTAGCGCTGGCACTCAGGTTGTTTGGGATGTGGACGTATTGGTATATGGAGGAGTTTGGGCTTACTGCAAGGATAACCCTGACGAGCCGATAGACTACCGGCGCGGCGGAAAGGCCGAAGCCGAGCCTGCTCTACCCAAGTGGTCTATACCTGTTGATGATTTGTTCTATCCATATGCTGATGATATAGAAGAGTAAAGGTGGAAGCGTAAGCTGGCACCGATCTGGTCCCGACTATGAAAACCAAAGCCCCAGCCACAATAGAAGACCTCTACAACGTGCCGGATAACGCCAAGGCAGAGCTTGTCAACGGAGAGATCGTGCTTATGTCACCTACCGGCAATTCACCTTCCCGTGCTGGGCTTCGTATCAGCCATAGCCTGCTCGCCTATGAGGATCGCACTGGCCTGGGGCGGACTTACCCTGACAATGCATCTTTTGTTGTTGACCTGCCGAATCGCAGGTCCTTTAGCCCAGATGTGGCATTCTACACGGGTCCCGTTATGCCAGGAGTGGACATGCGCTTCGTCAACGGTGCACCTATATTTGCCGTCGAAGTAAGAAGCGAAAATGATTATAGCCCGTCAGCAGTCAAAAGAATGGTGGCTAAACGAGCAGACTACTTCGCCGCCGGTACACAAGTAGTCTGGGACGTGGACCTACAAAGCGATGGTGTTGTGCATGTCTATCGTGCTAGCAATCCTGATGAGCCAACCGTCTACCACCGAGGGGAGAGAGCCGAAGCCGAGCCTGCTCTACCCGGCTGGACAATGCCAGTTGATGATATATTCCGCTAGAGCCAAGTCTTATGAGCGCCAAAGCCCCAGCCACAATAGAAGACCTCTACAACGTGCCGGATAACGCCAAGGCAGAGCTTGTCAACGGAGAGATCGTGCTTATGTCACCTACAGGAGGGTTGCCGGGCTACGCAGCTGATGAGATATTCGCCAGCATCCGAGAGTACGGACGCCGAACCGGTAACGGGTACGCTGTCGGGGATAACCGCGCCTTTATCGTCAATCTGCCTAATCGTAAATCACTTAGCCCGGACGCTGCATTCCACAACGGCGAAATGACTTTGAGGTTCTACGAAGGTGCCCCCCTTTTCGCGGTAGAGGTTCGGAGTGAAAACGACTATGGCCCATCAGCTCAAGGGAAAATTGCATCGAAGATAAGGGACTATTTTGATGCAGGCACTCAGGTCGTGTGGGACGTAGATGTGCTGCGGGACAACGTGGTACGCGTCTATCGTGCTAGCAATCCTGATGAGCCAACCGTCTACCACCGAGGGGAGAGAGCCGAAGCCGAGCCTGCTCTACCCGGCTGGACAATGCCAGTTGATGATCTGTTCGACGCGACCCGCAAGAGCTTACAATGATAAGGACATATAATGGCAACTACTAAAAGAGATTACTATGAGGTCCTGGGTATAAATCGCAGTGCCACGACAGAAGAAATAAAGAAGTCATTTCGGGCAAAGGCGCGGCTATTGCACCCTGACGTCAACAAAGCTACCGATGCTGAAGCGCAATTCAAAGAGGTAAGCGAGGCCTATGAGGTTCTTATAGATACCGATAAGCGCGCTGCCTACGACCGTTTCGGCCACGCTGCGGTATCCGGCACCGGCGGCATGGGAGCCGATCCCTTTGCGGGGTTCGGGGGCTTCTCCGATATCTTTGAGACCTTCTTCACCTCGGCAGCCGGAGGAATGGGGAGCACAGCCACGAGAAGGCGGCCCCAGCGTGGCTCTCACCTGGCATATCGCCTCTCCATAGAGTTCGAGGAAGCCATATTCGGCGCAGAGAAAGAAGTTGAGATACCGCGCCTGGCAACTTGCCCCCATTGCAATGGCAGTGGTGCTGAGCCGGGCACGCAGTCGCAAACATGCCCAGGCTGCAACGGCAAGGGCGAGGTACGACGCTCGCAGCAGAGCATCTTCGGCCAGTTTGTCTCTGTAGTACCCTGTGATAAGTGCCACGGCGAGGGGAAGATAGTTACCACCCCTTGCAGCGTCTGCAAAGGCGAAGGCCGAGTTCACGAGACCCGCAAGCTGGCGGTAAAGATCCCGGCGGGCATAGACGACGGCTCGCAGATCAGGTTGGCGGGTGAGGGAGAAGCCGGGCCGCATGGCGCGCCCGCAGGCGACCTCTACATCGAAGTGAACGTCAAGCCGCACAAACTCTTCAAGCGCGACGGCAACGACATCCTGCTTGAGCTGAATATCAATATGGCACAGGCGGCTCTGGGAGCCGACATACATGTGCCCACAGTAGACGGCAACACAGCCCCCCTTACGGTGGCCCCCGGCACACAGAACAGCAAGGTCTTTCGCGTCAAAGGGCTGGGTGTGCCTTATCTGCGCGGCTCAGGGCGCGGCGACATGCTCGTGCAGACCAATGTGCAGATACCCACTAACCTCAGCGAGGAGCAAAAACGCCTCCTACGCGAGCTATCCAAGACACTGGGTGAGGCTGCGCCTGAGCCACAGGAGAAAGGCTTCCTCGGTAAGATAAAGGACGCCTTCGGAGGCTAAGGGCCTCATCTTCCGTTTGTTCTCGACAATAAAAGCCCTCCTGTGAGTGGGGGTTTCCAGGGTAGGTCTTTGTTCGAGCCGTATTGTGTTATTCAATATTGCCTAAAGCAACACCCCCCACCTGTGAGGAGATGCTCTTATTCTCTAAAACATAGGGCTTACGCAAATCAGGCACGAACCGGATTGTGCTCACGCACGTGGATGCGTAAGTCCTAAAACAAAGACAAAGCGGCAACCCAAAGTTGCCGCTTTGTCTTTGTTTTCATCCCCTCTATTTCCCCTTCTCACAGGGACGGGGAAATAGAGGGGATGGAAGGTCGGTTATCGCAGTACATAGGGCGATTGGACCCTCTACAAAACCCTGCCCCTAAAAGCGCGAGCGAGGAGGGGCGGGTGAGGTCTTGCTCTAGCACAATGTTGGATGCCGCAACTCGCATTGCCATTTGGCTAACATGGTGCTACAATAGCACAGCTATTGCTACGCGCCGCGCTCCTTCCAGCAAGGTGACGACCGCCGTAGTGAAGCCCTGATAACTGACAACTATACGCAGTGGCCTATCCAAAGGAGGATATATCATTATGTCCGTCGTTTCAGCATTCCGCATACCAAAGCCATTCGTTGCGGCTCTCGCGGTATTTACAAGCCTCACCCTCTTATCAACAAGCATCGCTCCCGCCAGCTCACTTCTTCGCCAGCTAAGCGCTGATCCATATACAAATAGCACCAGCCAGCATAAAACCGAAGTGGAGCCAGATAATTTCGCCTATGGCAACACTATCGTTTCAGCAACTCAGGTGGGCCGCTTCTTCGATGGAGGCTCTTCCAATATTGGTTGGTCTACCTCCACCAACAGTGGAGCGACCTGGGTCAATGGCTTCCTCCCCGGCATTACAACTTATCAGGGTGGGCAGTATGATAGGGCCAGCGACCCGGCAGTCGCATACGACGCAGCCCACAATACCTGGATGATTTCTGAGCTTCCACTTTACAACTCTGCCGGTATAGGAGCAGCCCTGCTCGTCAGCCGTTCCACCGATGGCGGCTTTACATGGCAAAACCCTGTCACCGCCGTAGATGAGAATGGGCTGGACAAGAGTTGGATCGCCTGCGACAACAGCGCTCAAAGCCCCTATTATGGGCGTTGTTATGTAGAATGGGATAACAACTACAACGGCAATCTGATGCAGATGAGCACCTCCACCGACGGTGGGCTTACCTGGGGACCACCTATGGCCCCCGCTGATAGCGCAAGTGGCCTCGGCGGCCAGCCTGTGATTCAACCTAACGGCACTGTCGTGGTGCCGATAAGCGCCAATGACAGCGGCATTCTCTCCTTCGTATCCCAGAATGGAGGCGCAAGCTGGAGTAGCTCGGTCTACGTTGCCGACTCGATCACTCACGACGTAAATGGCAATATACGCACCAGCCCCTTACCCTCAGCCGAAATTGATGGAGCGGGCAAAGTATACGTGGTGTGGCAGGACTGCCGCTTCCGCAGCGGCTGCTCCTCGAATGACATCGTGATGAGCACATCAACCGATGGGCTAACGTGGTCTGCTGTAACCCGCATACCTATAGACCCGCTAACAAGCACAGTAGATCATTTCATCCCCGGCATCGGCGTTGACAAAGCTACATCGGGCGCAAATACCCACATAGCTCTCACCTACTACTATTACCCGGTTTCCAACTGCTCAGGCGATGCTTGCAAGCTCAGCGTTGGCTATATTGCCTCAAATAATGGTGGAGAGACATGGGGCCCATCCGTGCAGCTAGCCACCGGAATGAAGACAAGCTGGCTCGCCAATACCAACCAGGGGCGGATGGTAGGCGACTACATCTCAACCGCCTTCACAGCAGACGGCAAGGCACACCCTGTATTCTCATTCGCTCACGCCCCCACCGGAACGCTCTTCGACCAGGCAATGTATACAACGGCAATCAGCCTGGTAGTGCCTCCGAGTGGCTCGCAAATAACCGGTAAGTACGATCAGCCCGTGCCGAACGCCAAATCTGACCACCCCAAGTCACAGAAGCCTGTCACCAGAAACTAACCTCATTAATCTCACAGGTTGTTTGGCTCCCACCACCCCGGTGGGCAACTGTTCAGAGTAGGGGTGGAGCAACCTTCTTGGGGTACCTGTGCGCCGCCACCTGCCCTCACCCCAAAGCCCCCTCTCCCACAGGGGGAGAGGGGGCTTTGTGCATAGTGAGGGCACAGGGGATACAGCTCTTCTCCCATGAAGGGAGAGGGGGTTTGGGGGTGAGGGTACGTAAGGGTAGGTGAGGGTACGCCTCCACAGCGACTCCTTCAAGATTGCTATACCCCAACTCTGAACAGTTACCCCGGTGGGGGCCTTTGTACGTGTGGACAAGCAGTGCTATAATGTGGCTGCCTGTCCTACCGGGCAGGACGCTGGCCCAAGCAATCGGGAGTAGATAAGGAGCGGCAGTTGAGAACGCTAATTGTACGTTGGGCGATCATCGTAATAGCAGTCTTTCTGGTTGCCTGGGGTCTGCCTCAGCTTGGCATCGTTTCTGAGCCGATCATACGCTACGACAACTGGACAACACTGGCGATTTTCGCTGTCGTGCTGGCTCTCCTCAATACTTTCGTGCGGCCTATTCTGCTCCTTCTCTCCGTGCCCATCACCTGCCTGACGCTGGGGTTATTTATAGTGGTGATCAACGCCGCCCTCTTTGCCATCGCGGGCGCGCTTGTGCCCGGCTTCGAGCTAACGAGTTTCTGGGCGCCATTCATAGGAGCAGTTGCAATAAGCGTCGTTGGCATCACGGCCAGCGTGCTTACAGGTGAGAGCGCCCGCTAGAGACCTGGCGACGTGTAGACGTAGAGAAGTAGAGAAGTAGAGAAGTGGAATGATAGTTGGCCCTGATCATATTGTCGTCCTTGTTGATGCTCTGGAAACCGCCAGCGCCGACTATGCTGAGCTAGGCTTCACCGTCGTCCCCGGCGGCGAGCATGCAGACGGCCTCTCACATAACTCTGATTGTCTTTGCGGATGGTACTTATATCGAGTTGATCTCTTTTCGTGGGCCTGTGCCTCAGACCCATAACTTCTATCGCTCTCACAGATGTGAAGGGATCGTCACCTACGCCCTCCTGTCCAGCGACATAGAGGGTGATGTAGCAGGGGCAAGTCAACGTGGGCTGGCGCTCAATGGCCCATCATCGGGTGGCAGGCTTCGTCCCGACGGCAGGCGCATTGCCTGGCAAACCGCAACACCATATACGCACGACCTCCCTTTCCTTTGCGCTGACGTAACACCCAGAAACCTCCGCGTACCCGCAGGCGAGGCTCGCAAGCACCGGAACGGAGCTACCGGCATCATAGGAGTTACGGTGGTGGTATCGGCTTCGCCACTCGCAAGCGAGCGTTACAGCGCGCTTTTAGGCATAGCACCGCTGCACAACTCCGGGTATCCTGAGCCACCTGCGTCAACGGCTGCTTTCCAGGCAGGCGAAGCCACTGTTACTTTGATAGAGCCAGGTGGAGGACCGATGAGAGATTATCTGGCTGAACGAAGCGATGAACCTTATTCACTCAGCTTGTGCTCGGCAGAAGGCACACCAGGCTGCCTGGACGCCGCCAGAACGCACGGCGCTAAAATCGAGCTCGTGCATAGCGCGTGAGGAATTATGAAGAGCTTGCCCTACAGAGGCTGCTTAGCAATATGTCCCAGAGATAGCAGTCAGGCATGCCCATTTGTAACCGTAATTACTGAAAGGCTTCTCTATGTCTGCTCCATTTGCCAGGAACGAAATAGAGCCGCTCTCTCTTGTGCCCTTCAACCCAGAGCTACTCGACAGCGCAGCTTTAGCCGCCGGAGAAAGCACCAGACGTCGCGCTATCATACGCTTTCACGAGTATGGTGAAGTGCTACAGCGGATGCTCAACGCCATTGAGCCAGAGAGCTATGCCCGGCCTCACCAGCACCGCGATCCAGATAAGCCGGAGGTATTCGTGGCGTTGCGAGGCAGCGTGCTGCTGGTGCGCTTTGACGAGAACGGCACCCCCCTTGAAGGGATAATCGTCAGCGCGGAAGGTCCCGTGCGCGGTGCGGAGGTACCGCCAACGGCGTGGCACAGCCTCATCTCGCTGCAATCGGGCACCGTTCTCTTTGAGGCTAAAGAAGGGCCATACGATGCTGCCACCGATAAACGTTTTGCGCCCTGGGCGCCTCCCGAAGAAGACCATGAAGCAGGGCTAGCTTTTATTGCTCGGCTGCGCGCCTACTTCGAGCCATACGTCCCTGAGCTTTCCGCCCGCGACCTGATAGCGGCAGAAGAGGAAGATATTTGCTAGCTGCGGAGCGAGAGGGATTACAGCGGGTCAATCTTTATTCTTTATGCAACACGCACTACGCCAGGTTTTCACATCCTTCGAGGAGGCCGGAGATGGCTTCGCCTGCCGGACGGATCTCTTCTTCGATGGTGGTCAGGCCGCCAAGAAATAGCCTGTTTTTGCGCAATGGCTGTCAAGCTGGTTGTCAAATCGCAACAAAAGAGCCGCACCAGCATACTGGTGCGGCTATTCTATGCCTGTACTGTGGGTGGAGATGTGGGGACTCGAACCCCAGACCCTCACACTGCCAGTGTGATGCTCTCCCAACTGAGCTACATCCCCATTAATGCAACTTACGCCACGAGCATTATACGTGATTGCGCGCTAGCCGTCAAGCAAGGCACGGGGAGTACCCAGGGCAAACGCATCTAAATTGGTTTGGGGCCGAGAAGAACCTTGAGCAGAT
>JADMIH010000098.1 GCA_015478675.1 Chloroflexota bacterium
ACAGAAGGGCCGCATAGGCTGGCATGAGTCATGAGACCTTGACAACGTGCCTGAGCAGCGCTGGATGACCCAAGTAGCCACCACAGGAAGAGAGTGAAGTTGGCATCGTCGTGCAAACCCATCTGCTTGAGGGCTGCCGTAACGGTGCGTCGTCCTCTTGCTAAAATGGTGCCGAGCACCAATACCTGAGCCTTATCCCATGTGGGGCGGGTAAAAGCTGGTCGAAAGTGCTGTAAGATGGGTATAATCTCGGTGGGTAGGGACATCGTGAGCCTCCTCGTTTCGGATAGTGCTGTCGTAGGCTTCTATCTTACAACAAAGAGCTTGTGGGTCCCTTTACCCGTTCTTACCTCCTTTTATTTTGTACAAAGTCGAGCTTAGTTCTTGAAACCACAAGAGGCAATTCGAGCAGCTACACGCGGCCCGAATTGCCTCTTCTGCTAGCGCCATTGTGGGGCGTTCGGAATACCCTGCTGCATAGAGCACATACGCATGGCTAGATGCAGGGTGTCTCATCTCCTGATGCACAATGCGACTTACTTTATTGCATAGACCACGCTAACGTCTACTGTTACCTGCTGCTGGCCGGGATTGATGGCTGTAGCTGGCGCTGCGGCGCTTTTCGTCGCCTGATCTACAGACATAGGCATTGGGGGAGGCGGGGTGTTCGAGCCCCCATCTTCTATGATAATGGGCTGTCCCAGGGTTACACCGCCGAGGCCGGCTAGCTGCGTGGCTTTGGTCTTGGCGTCGCCCATCGCCTGCTCGCGGGCCTGCTGCATAACTGCCGAAGGGTCTGAGAAGCCGAAGCTGAGGCCATAGATTGTGTTAGCGCCCGATTTCACCAGGTCATCAATCAGCTTGCCTGCCTTGCTGATGTCGCGGATTTTCACGTTGAGGATATTTGTCACCCGAAAGCCCGTTACTGTGGGCGGCTGATTGTCGTTATAGTTCATCACAGGCTCTACGCTGTACTGCGCTGTTGATATATCTGTGTCAGCTATACCCGCAGCCGTCAATTGCTTGGTCATGGCGTCTGCCTTGGTGGCGGCCTCACTCTGAGCGGCATCGAGAGATGTTTGCTGAATCTGCACGCCTACCTGTAGATTTGCCATATCCGGTTTGGCCGACACATTACCTGTACCACGCACAGAAATATGCGGCTGATCTGTTGTAGCTGCGCTGCCTGTACCCTGCGTCTGGCCTAAAACGTAATCGGAACTGCTCTTACCTGATGCCACCGGATCTCCTATCTGGCCCGAGCTATAGCTCGAGCCGCCGGCAACGTCTGTTGCACTTTGCACGCTTGCGTCGCTCGTCCCCGGGCCGTGCGGCAAAAGCCACACTACTGTGAACGCTGCCAGGAGCAATCCACCTGCTACCAACGCCCCTAAAGCCACCAATATTTTGTTGCGTCCTGTTTCCATAATGTCTCCTCCTAAGTTCTGATTGTTCAGCGCTCAGCGGCTTGCCCTGCCGCGAATGCCTCTTTGCGGGTCTATTGTTAGGACGATTAGAGACAAGCGAAAGTTCCCCTCCGGCAAACAAAAGCGCCGCAATCAGGCTCACAGATTGCGGCGCTTTGGCATAGTAGGTCTTACAGCTAGCGGGTAATTGTTAGTGTCACATTCTGGCTGTGCGTGGTTCCGCCGTTTGTGCCCGTCACGGTCAGGGTGAAGGCGCCCGTTGGCCCTCCTCGCTGCGCATTGATGGTTAGGGTGGCGCTTTTAGTAGTGCCCGCAGCCAACGCGACCGGGTTGGGAGAGAATGTGCCGCTTGTTTTACCTGGCAAGCCACTCACAGTCAGCCTAATATCACCGGAGAAGTTGTTCTGAGATGTTAGAGTAACTGTGTAGATGCCGTTAGCGCCCCCACGAGCTACGGTGAGACTTGGCGGCGACACGCTCAGCGTGAAGTCAGGTGCGTTAGGATTGGGGGTCGCCGTAGCGGTAGGAGGTATCGGGGTGTTAGTTGCGACAGGCAGGGGTGTGTTCGTCACACTCACCACAGCCGTGTTGGTAGGTGTAGGCTGAGGAGCACCACCGCAGCCCGGGAACTTGAAGGAGCCGAAGCGCGTCCGCCAATTATACTGAGTAGCCCCGCTTGGGTAGTACTCATTAGTATACCAGAAAGTGCAGTCGTCCGCCGGGTCCACAGTCATATCGCTGTAATCACCCCAGCGGTTGCCGGTGCTTGCCTGCGAGCCGAGGCCCGCGAACATGGTAGCTTCACCTTGTGGCAGTTGGCCGAGCGGGTCGCTTGAGAGGCGTCCGGCATAGCGCAGCGAGGGGTAGACGCTGCTGCTAGATGCGCTGTACCCAACGGCGATATCGCCCGCGCTATCCATTGCTGCGCTGCCCATCCATCTGTTGGTGGCATCGGGCGCGTAGCTCCCTTGCTGGTATACAGTTGGGGTGCTGTTCAGGCTCCTGAGCTCGTACCAACGGACGCCTGCCTGCCCACTTCCCACGTTCACGCTGTGGTTCAGCACCATCGATTCATGATCGCCGAAGTTGCGATATGCCGCCCGGAACATCAAGCGATCACCTATGCCATCTAACTTGGTCGAAGTGCCTGGCTGAGGTATGCAATTGCGCCCGGTCGAGCAAAGCTGAGTGAAGCCCGCCACCGCGAGGCTAGCGTAGTTGAGGAATGTGCTGTTGGCGGGGGTGCCCCAATCTACGTGGAAGTTGAAGAGCTTGAGTGGGTTGCCGAACTCCGCGTAGTGGTTAGGTGCGCCGGTGGGCGGGGGGGTCGAACCGTCCAGGTCGGCAGGTAAGAAGGGAGCTGAGCCGCTGCCGAGCGGCGATGTAGTCTGGAAGGTGGCGCTTTGACCGCTCAGCATAGTGGCGCGGTCGAAGGCAACGGGCTGAGGCCCCAGGTAGCTGGTGCCTGCCGAGTTGAAGACGTTGAAGCTGGCGTAATAACCGTCGGGCCAGACGCCAAGATGCGGGTAGTCGAAGAAGTTGCTCCCTAGATGGAAGCCATAGCGATAGTAGCTGCCGGTGGCGTCGGAGGTGGTGGATACGGCTATGCACTCGTCCGTTATGGTGCTGCCGCCCGCGAACTGGCTTATCACCCACCTGTTGGCAAGCTGGTCGTAAAGGACCACCGGGTCGCCCGCGCCACCCGTCTCGCACACTCCGCCGAAGCCACTCCAGAAGCTGGAGATTGAGAGTGGGCCGTATAGTGAAGCGCCCGTGCTCTTGTCAAAGACCTGAACGCCTTCGTTTACCATCTGCACATACTCGGTGAGGCCCGCCTCGCCATTGGTATCCGGTGGGGCGCAGTTGCAGCTTACCCCAGGATAGTCAATACCTTCATATGTGCCATTTGGTGCTGGTATGGTGGTGACGCCGTTGAGAGAGCCGAATGTGCGCTGCACTACGGAATCGGTTTCGTCTTTGAAGCCGGGGATGCGGATTGGAGGGTTCTCGTTCTCTTCCTCGCGCTCGCCCTCTTTCGGCACGACGGGGGTGATTTCCCGCAAAGGCCGCGAGATGTCGTTAGCATATGATCGCCCCACCATAATGCTGCTGCCTGCAGAGACCGGATCAGCCGAAGTGCTGACGCCGTTGGAGGCAGGTGCTCCTGCTGGACGCAGGCTGCCCTGCGCGACCGGCACGCTCGTTTGCCTGGCGACGAGCCACCCCGCCGAGGCAACCAACAGCAGCAATAAGACAAGAATACCTATACTCAATGAACTGCGCTCTTTCTTAGACATCGAAACCCTCCCATTCTTGAAGTCAAGCTGCTTTGAGCAAGGGTGACCTCTCTGCTGTCTCTATCCGGCAACCTGTACTTCCTTCCTCGCAGGAGAGTCAGGGTACCCTCCGGTTTGCCATCGCCAGTAGCGCCCCTGGTCCTATGGTAAACCAACTATAGCCTCTTCCCTATCAGAATAGCAAGTGTGTCACCTCTACCAGAGGTGAGCATCTGCTGAATGGTTTTTGCTGAGCTTACGAAGGTGAAACGCCACGAGCTAAACGCAATCTGTTTAGCT
Organism: Chloroflexota bacterium; assembly: GCA_015478675.1. The sequence goes on from JADMIH010000098.1 coordinate 4,004, forward strand.
CGTGGCGTTTTTTCATTCAACTGCAAGCAGTGTTCCGGTCAAGGGCAAGTATTCAAGCTCACATCATCTATGAAGAAAGATGTGGGCAGGCTCACATCGTTGGTGCCCTTGAAGTAGATCCTCACTGTCTGGCCCTTATACGCCAGCAAGTTGAAGGTGGATTTGGTCCACACGTTATTCGGGCTGGCGTTGTTGAGCGTCTGAAGCGTTGCCAGCACTCCTCCGCTGCTGTTGAGCACCCGTGCGTACAGGTAGTCGTAAGGGGTGCAGCAGGCTTCTCGCGTGCTCACATTCCACCAGTAGGTGAGAGTGGCTGAGGTGGCATTGCTGGGGATAGTGACTTGCTGGTAAATAGTATCAACACCGTTGTTGTAGCCCGCGAGGTAGGCGCTGTACGAGCCGGTGTGTGGGCGAGTGGTGTCAATGATCTCATAACCGCCGGAGGAGGTCTCCACCCAGGGGGGTCTTCCACCCTCGAAGCCGCCATTGGTCAGCTTCTCGCCGCAAGTGCCTGGCGGGGGCGTATTGGTCGGTTGAGGGACCGGAGTGTTGGTGGGCCGCGGAGTGGGGGTATTGGTGGGCTGAGAAACAGGGGTCCTGGTGGGAGTGTTGGTGGGGCCTGCCTGAGGTGTGTTGGTAGCGGTGGGCGGGGGAGGTCCGCCGGTGCAACCCGCGAACTTGAACGAGCCGATTTGCGTGCCCCACGCCCAGGCGCCGCTATTGTTATATTCCTGGGTGTACCAGAAGGTGCAGTCATCGCTGGGGTCTATGCCCATAGCCGAATAGTCGCCCCATCGGTTCACACCCGACTGGAAGCCTGTGCCCGTAAGGAGAGTAGCCTCGCCCTGTGGTAAAGTGCCAAGCGCATCTGTTGACAGGCGACCCGTGTAGCGTATAGAAGGATAAAGAGTGCTACTTGAGGCACTGTAACCGACGGCTATATCGCCATTCTTGTCCATCGCGGCGCTACTCATCCAGCGATAGGTCGCGTCGGGCGAGTAAGTGCCTTGCTGGTAGATGGAAGCTGTGCTGCCTGGATTGCGGATTTCGTACCAGCGCACGCCTGCTACGCCGCTGCCTGCGTTCACAGCATGGGTGACGACCATAGATTCGTAGCCGCCAAAGTTGCGATAAGCCAGCCGCTGCATCAGACGATCAGCCAGCCCATCCAGTTTCTGCGTGGTGCCTTTTTGCGGCACGCAGTTCTGGGTTGTACCGCACAACTGGGTGAATGCGGCTGGGGTCAGGTTAGCTGAGTTGGTGAAAGTAGTATTTGAAGGGGTGTTCCAGTCTACATGGAACTTGTAGATTGACATTGGGCTGCCGAAGCCGACGAAGTAGTTTGGCGCGCCCGACGGAGGTTGTGTAGGGCCGTCGAGGTCTGCCGGTAGGATAGGGCTTTTTGAGCTACCGAGCGGGCCAGAGGTGGTTTGGAAGCTCGCCGCCGCCCCTGTCAACATCTGAGCGCGATTGAATACGTAGGGGCGTGGGCCTGCATAGGTCTGGCCGCCGGTGAACCAGTTGGCGCTCATGTAATAGCCGTCGGGCCACACGCCGAGCTTTGGATAGTCGGGGAAGTCGCTGGTGCTGAGCTGGAAGGCGTAGCGATTGTATGTGCCCGTTGGGTCGCCTGTAGTGGAGATAGCTATGCACTCATTGTATGGTGACGCAGCGGTGAACTGGCTGATGAGCCACCGATTCGCCATTGAGTCGTAAAGTACAATCGGGTCGCCGTCGTTCCTTGTCTGGCAGGGGCCGCCAAAACCACTCCATAGAGTGTTGACATTGGCGGGGCCATACAGCGAAACGCCGCTCTTGTTCCAAACCTGGAAGGCCGAGTTTACACTTTGTACAAAGTTGTTAGGTCCCACATCGCCATTGGTGTCGGGAGGCGCGCAGCCGTTGCAGCCGCCGGCCGAATTGATACCTGCGAAATTAACCAGTGGCGACGGCATGAGAGGGCCAGCACCGTTCTGATTAGAACCAAACTGGCGCTGCACTACCGTATCTGGCATATCGCTGTGCCCGATGAGGGGGATCAACTCGCCTTTGTCCTCAGAAGCATCCTCCGCCTTCCTGGGCTGCGCCTCCGGCGGGATTGGCTTGATGTCGCGTAGTGCAGGTGAAACATCATTTTTATACGACTGCCCGCTAACGATAGCGCCGTTGGCATCAGGAGCTACAGACGAGTCGGCCACGCCGCTTGCCTCCCCCTGAACAGAGCTATTGCCCATTGGTGAAGGACCGCTGGGCGCACTTTGCCCGCCTTTTACCTGCCAGGCGAAGAGCGCGACTCCCGCCAATAGCAATACTAAAACCAACACCCGCAAGTAAGGACTACGTCGGCCTGTTTTATTGAACATCTGGTACTCCTCCGTTTCTCTGGGTAGCTGCTAGTACGATGCCTCTCTCGCCCTGCACCGTCAGGTGCGTAAAAGGTTAGATGAGTATATGATTCGAGGAACAAAAAAGCAAGTGGATATTAGCAGTAGATTTCTAGTACTTTGGTCCTATAACCCCCTTGGGTAACTGTTCAGATTAGAGAGTACAAGGGCGTAGCGCATGGCACTCAGCATGCACAATGCCCCCTCTCCCTTCATGGGAGAACAGCCGTATCCTCTGATACTCCCCAGGAGTAAAGCCCCTCTCCCACAAGGGGAGAGGGGTTGGGGTGAGGGCGGGTGGCGGTATGCCCGCACAGTTACCCCAAGAAGGTTGTTCCACCCTAAATCTGAACAGATACCGCCTGACCCTCTTTGCGTTTGCCACCCTCTACATATATAATTCTTGTACGACCCGGCGATCACGAACACAAAAAAGGAACAGAAGTAGCAAACAATGCATGTAGAAGACGATAGTTACTGGCACACAGCAGAGCGGTTGCCCTATTTGCCGGAGAGTGAGGATAGTGGGCCTACCGGCGGGAGCGAGGCCCCTCGTGGGCGAGCAAAGCCCAATGTGCTGCGAGAGGTGGCAGAGACCATAGCGGTCACGCTGCTGATCTTCTTCCTGGTGCGGGCCGTAATACAGAACTTCAAGGTAGAGGGCGACAGCATGCTCCCCACTCTTCGCTCGGAAGAATATCTGCTCGTAAATAAGGGGCTGTACTTCCGCTACGACGCTAACTTTCTAGCCCGCCTCACGAATCCTAACACACCTGCTGACATGCGCTATCTCTTTCACGGCCCGCAACGGGGCGACATCATAGTCTTCGAGGCGCCTACCGAGCCGCGCGACTTCATCAAGAGGGTAATAGCCGTAGAAGGCGAGACTGTTGAGATAAAGGCGGATCCCAACGCGGTTGGCGCGCCGGACCGTGATTGCGGAGGTTGCGGGGTATACGTAAATAACGTGAGGTTAACAGAGCCGTACGTGAAGGCAACACCTGACTACACCATGCCGCCCACAGTGATACCCTCCGGCTACATATTTGTGCTGGGCGATAACAGACGCAACTCCAGCGACTCCCACGTGTGGGGCGCGCTGGACGTCACCAGGATAATAGGCACAGCCTTCGTCTCCTACTGGCCCCAAAGCAGCTGGGGTCTCCTCCCACATCCCACTTATGCTGAGTTGAACAAGTAACCTCGTAATACGCAGCGCGCAATACGCCTCTATGTGAACCAGAAGCCGAGGGGCACCAGCAGCCATTCACCGGCGTCTTGGAAGCCCACTTTATCGTAGACATGGCTGGCTGGGGTATTGTCCTGGAGATAGAAAAGGGCGATACTCCTGGTTCCGGCCCGGAAGAGGTAAGAGCAGAGCGCACTTACACAGAGAGTGGACAACCCTTTGCGGCGATAATCCAGCAGGGTAGCCACACCACCCAGCATAGCCGCATTCCCACCTTCCGCGCTCGTCATGGCCGCTGAGATCACCCTGCCTGCTCTATCCTCTATCAGAAAGAGGGTGCGGTAGGTTAATTGCTCGGAGAGGCGGCTATGCCAGGCCGAGCGCGACGGCAGCCGCGCCAGAGAGTAAAAGCCCACCATGTAGAAATCTATCAGTTTCTCCATGTCGTCCCACGTGGCGAGGCGCGGCGCGCTGACGTCCTTCTGCTCGGAAGATGAAAGGCGGAGATTACCGGGCGACAGTGTTTGAAAGTAACATCTGTCCATGCCGATGCTCGCCTGGCCCACCACTGGTAGTAGAGGATCGATCTGCGAGGCATGGCCGCTAAGTAGGCTTATATCGCCGCTGGCGGCCTTATCTAGCACCACCTTCGATAGAAGGCCCATAGTCTCGCTGTCGCCCGCGGTGTGGTAGAGGCCCGCCGTTCCGCGCTGCGACATGACCACGCCGGTAAGAGCATCCGCGCGAAAAGCGCCAACAGCCCAGGGCGCTCCCTTAGTTGTAGAGTTATCGCCCAGGCCGTGTTCTATCAAAGCGCTCAACTGAAAGAGATTGTACTCAGGCTCTTGCAGAAGCAGGCGCTTAAGTGCAGGGCGGTCGTCGCCGTGGAGTGGTCTAATGTTCATAGGTGACGGCGGGTTGCTTATTGCGTGCTCCGTACTGTGTAAGACAGCCCGGGGGTTGCCTCTTCAGCGTTCATCAACTCTGTTATTCTCTGCGCACTGCGCACTACGCACTGTGCAACACCAAAGCTACGCAGCCTTCTTACCTCTCATCAAGTAGAAACCTAATGCCGCCAATCCGCCAATCACCAGAACGCCTCCTACCACGAAGAGCATTGTCGAGTTGTTAGCCCCCGCCACAACCACCGGGCCTGCGGTGGGTGTAAGCGCGGGTGTGGCTATGGCTGTCGCTTGCAGGGTGGGAGTTATGCCTGTAGTCGGCGTAGATGTTGCGCTGGTAGGAGTTAGCTGCACGGCTGTTGGGGTAGGTGGCGCTACTGTGGCTGTATTATCTGCGACAACCGTCGCTGAAGGCACGGCTTCGGCGGCTGTTGGCGATGGCGGCGGGTTAATAGGTGTGCCTACAGGCTGCGAGGCAGGGCCGGGGAACTGGGCAGCATCAGCTTTCACGGCGTTATATACCGGCTGGGGCGAGAAGTCGGGGTTGAGCATGCCGAAGTAATATTCCGCCTTATCAGGAGGTATGTCACCCACCTGCCGGAGATACCAGATGGAGATAACCCCCGCCCAGGGCCAGTTCTGCCGTGCGTATTCTACGCCCTGCGTGGTCCAGGCTGCTTGTTGTTCGGGAGTAACGTGCCGCCAGAAGTTCTTCTCCGCCTCGGAGAGGGTATTGGGTGACGCGTTCCAGCCGTATTCATCCAACCAGATGGGACGCCCGCTGTCGCTGTTATCAACCATCACTTGCCGCAGTAGTTCTACGCGGCGGAAGTTCAATACTTTGGGGTCGGGTGGGGCGTCAGGGGGTTGGTCGAGGCCGTAGCCATTGGCCGAGGCAATATCGAAGTTGCCCTTGATCCCGGCGGCGTACAGCCCTTTCCAGTAATCTATCTCGTCCATGTTGCCACGGCTCTGCACTCCCTCAGTGGTCATAGCCATAGGCGCGCTCAGGATAATAGCATCAGGGTGCGCCGCTTTGACGAGCGGGTAGATTTCTTTGAGCATGGCCGCATAGCCGTTGGGATCGGCAGGCTTGCCCGGCACCCACTCGGCATTCAGGTTCGGCTCGTTCCAGACCTGCACGTACTTTATACGCCCATTGTAATGGTCCAGGAAAGCATTGATAAAATCAGCCAGGTCTTTGTTACTGTTGAGAGGCGTTGCGCTGCCCGCGGGGGCTTTCGCCCACTCGGGGGGGCGATCTATGCGGGCGATTATCGTCAGGTGGTATTTGTCGGCCAGTTCTACTATGTTGTCGTATTTCTCCCAGGCCGACTTTTTCCACTTGTCGTCGGTGAAGTAGTTTTTCTTGAACTCAATTTCCTGCCAGGGAAACTCCTGCTTGATCCAGGGGATATTTGCCTCGGCGGTCATGCGTAGTGTCTGCTCGATCTTCCACGGCTCTACCTCTTTCTGGAGGAAGAGATTCACCCCATAAGGATTGGCAGGGGGAGCTGGGCTAACGGACGATTGCGCCGCTGCCTGTGGAGCAACTAACGCAGAGCCGGACGCGACAGAAAAGGTCAAAAAGAGCAGCACGACAACTTTCCACACCAAACGTTTGCTGAGACGGATTCGCGAAATCAAAACGTGAAAGCCTCCTGATTATCTGATTAGGTTCCTTATATCCTTAACAACGAATGTGGCAGCAGGTGGATGTACAGTGCGGGGTGAAATAGCCCTTGCCTCCTGTACCACTCAGACGAGCAACTTCGGCCTATTCTACCATCATTCTCCTACTTGCCACGATTTTCCGCACATCCGCTCGTGGTGAATGGCTCAGGTAGTTGCCTTCAGTTGGGTGTGCTACTCTTACAGCAGCATTGGGATGCGGCCCTTAGCGCCTGCTGTCGAGTTCCGCCAGGTGCTCCTTTTCGTGCTCTAAGGCTCTTCGGAGGGCCTTTTGCAGGGTCCACGGCTCGTCCGGGCGGGCGGCCCAGACGGGGTGCACTACTTTAGTGCGCTCTTCCGCAGGCACAGTACGTGCTTTGTCTTCTAACATTGCTCGAACTATTGATAACTCTTCTCGTATTCCTGCGAGGGGAGGCTCGCTTAGCCCTGCTAGTGGCCCTGCGCTCCTGTTGATATAGCCGTACTCGGCGTGAGCAATGTGCAGCAGCGTAGCCCACAGGGTGCGGTCGGGCGCTAGACGCCTGCTTTTCAACTCCATATCGTCCAGCCCGTCTATCTTCGCAAGCAGGTCTGCGCGGCTGTATCTGAGCCAGCGCAGCGTGCGCTCGAGCTTATCGTTGTCCCAGGCAGCCGTGTCGAAGTCGAAGAGGGCGGCTTTGCCCCCCGCCTGTGTGGGCGCGCCTTCCGAACGCACATCAGCCACCAAGATGTCCGCCATGCTCGGCCTGGCAACATGCGCTTCGGGTACCAGAGGCTCTTTGTGCGCCTTCAGCCACGCGAGGAAATCTGCGATGGCTCGAGGCGTAGCTCCCGCAGCACGCGCCGCATCAGAGCCAACGGCAAAACAGCCCGGCAACTCGGCTACGTGCGACATAGCGCCGCCTCCCCCTTCTTCGATATAAGCTCGATACGGCGGTTTGCGGTGGATGATAAATGTCATGGCATTGGTGACAGGCAGTGCGTAGAGGATGAAGGTGTTTTTGCTATAGCTCCTTACACCATACGAGGTACATGCTACGCACTAAGTGCCCGTGTGCGGGTGCGGGTCAGCAGGACGCTAAAACCTTCTGTCTGTAGGATTTCGCGCAGGATTTGGGCTTTTACCTCTTGTTCTTGCGGGAATAGGACGAAGATGGTGGGGCCGCTGCCCGATACGTGGATACCCCCCGCGCCAAGCTGTTCTAGTTGGCGGCGGGTTTCGTTGAGGGGCGCGAAGGTCGAGTATGCGGCTCTCTCAAAGCTGTTGTGCAGCAGGCGCGCTTCGGGAAAGTCACCCTGCTTTATAGCTAAGACAAGCTCGCTTGTGAGTTCTCCTGCTGTCATCTCTTCTTTGAACAGGCTGCTGTAGAGCCTCTTTGTTTTCCTTTCTACATCGCAAGGCTGATAGATGAGCAAAACCCAGCATGGTCTCAACAGGGGTAAAGGCGTAACCCTCTCCCCGCGACCCTGGACGAGGGCAGTGGGCGCACCGAGGAAGAAGGGCACGTCCGAACCCAACCTGGCTGCGAGTCTGCTCATCTCCTCTTGCGATATATTTACTCCCCATAGCTTACTCAAGCCCACGAGAGCGGCGGCAGCATCGCTGCTTCCACCCCCCAGGCCCGCTGAGATGGGTATCCTCTTTTGCAACTCTATCTGCGCCCCATTGCTTGTGCCTGTGGCCCCGGCCAGCAAGCGGGCAGCTTTCCATATCAAGTTATTTTCGCCCTCGGCGTTTAGCTTCGGACTATCAGACTCGATGGTTAGCTCGTCGGCGGGGCTAAAAAGGAGCGTGTCATGCAGGTCGATAAGCTGCATGACCGACACTATATCGTGATAACCATCCTCTCGTTTGCCCAGCACTTCAAGGCTAAGATTGATTTTGGCGTAAGCATTTTGTATGAGCATAAAGATTGCCGCTGGCTAGGATCTGTGTTGTTTCTACCTCAGTTGAGATGCAGGGATCAGTGTCTTCTCGACGGCAGCCCACTCTGCTATTGTAAGGGTCTCTGCCCGGCGGGTTGGTTCTATCCCTGCTGCCTTGAGGCCCACGATGACATCAGCTTTGCCCAGATGCAGCCCTGATGAGAGGGTATTGGCTACCTGCTTCCTCTTCTGGCTGAAGCCTGCTTGCGCCACTTTGAAGAAATCTTTGTCGCTCAGGGGCACAACGGGCCTTTCCGCCAGACTGTAAACTTCTATCTGTACCACCGCCGACTCGACCTTCGGCGGCGGGTTGAATGCGCCCGGCGGCACTCGGAAGAGCACTTTGGGCTTACCGTACAATTGTACGCCCACTGCAAGCAGGCTCATGTCGGGCGGCTTCGCGGCCATCCGCTCCGCTACTTCACGCTGCACCATCACTGTCAACGATGCCGGCTTTACATCTGCTTCCAGGAAGTGCCGCAGCACAGCCGAGGTTATGTAGTAAGGAAGGTTCGCCACCACCTTGTAAGGCCCGCCACCTGTGAGCGCACCTGGAGTTGTTTTGAGCACATCGGCGTGAATGAAGCTCACCTGCGGCATGGCTGCGAAGCGTTCGCGCAAGAGCGGCAGCAGCTTGTCGTCCAGCTCTATAGCTATTATCTTGCCGCCAGACAACGCTGAGAGCTTGCCTGCAAGCTCCTCCGTGAGTATTCCCAGCCCAGGCCCCACTTCAACAACACAATCGCCAGCCTTCAGTTGAGCGACGTCAACGATCCTGGCTGTTATCGAGCGGTTTGTAAGGAAGTGCTGCCCCAAGCTCTTCCTGGGGATTATCCTCCCGGCTGGTTCCGTGCCGGCTGCCCTACTATAAGAATCAGGCCTATCATCGTTGTGATCGTGCGGGGCTTGCATTTGGCCTTTCAAGGGAGAGTGGGCACCATCTGCCAACGGTTGGCACCACAGCAGCTATCGGTAGTCGTAGAGTAGACAAGCGGTGGGTAAGAGCTAACCTCTAAATCCCTGATCCCTCGTCACCGGCATCGTTGCGCGCTGGAGGGCGGGCGTCACGCACGCTTTTCAACAGGCCCGACGGGTTGTAGACCGATCCGGGCGCGCTTTCGGCTGCATCGCCAGCCTTTGTGGGTTTCCTCGCCATGCCCCGTTCGGCGCGGCGTTTACGCACCTCATCAAGCACTGTTTCCATCGCGGCCAGTTGTCTCATCACCAACCACTCTTCAATTGTGTCGGCCTCCGAGCCTATCATTTCGTCTTTTCGCTCCAGCGCCTCAAAGCGGCTGGGTAGCTCGGCTAACGTCTGTTCAACAGCGCGGAGGCGGTCGTCTACGCCGCTGAAGCGGCTCATCACCCGGTCGGTGCGCTGGTCATTCACCTGGCGCATTTCGCCTATTTGCGAGTCAAGCTGAGTTCTTGCTGTTTCAAGGCGCTCTTGCTGAAGCAGATATTGCTCTGTTGCTTGCTTCTCTATCCGAGCTATCTCAGTATCGATCCCTGTTTCGTTGTTGCGGACCAGGGCGACCTGGTCTTCTACAGCCTCTAGACGCTCGGTGAGCTGCCGTCGCACATCATCTACACGCTGCGATTTGGCCGATACCTCTGTAAACTGCTGCCTGAGCGCCTCAAATAGCGTCTGCAACTCAACACCTTGCCGCCTCAGGCGTTGCTCCTCCATCGTCTGAAGCTCGCCGACGTGCAGCGCCTCCTGGCGGATTTCGCCCAGCTTGGAGTCCAGGTCGTGTATGAGGTCGCGCAGTTGCTTCTGGGCGTCGCCAACTTTGGCTATATGCGCGTTGATCTCACGGATTTGCCTCTGCATCTCTTCGGTTTGCTGCTGCCCCGCCATGTCTACATCGTGGTCGGTTTTGCGCCCTTCGGTAAGAGCAGAGATTTGGGAGCGTATCTCGCGCAGTTGCTTATCGGGAGCTTCCACCTTCTGCGCCAGTTCCGCGACCTGTGCTTTCACTCGCCCTTCATCCATCTGGCGGGCATGCAGCGCCTGAGCAACGTCCTGGGCCATTCGATCTTGCGCAAGCTGTAGCTGAGTAACTTTACCCTCGCTTTGCTTGTAAAGCTCTTCGAACCATTGCTGCCTGGCGAGGTTTTCCTTCAACTGGCGGCGCAGCTCGTCCATTTGCTGCTGCATAGCATAAAGTTGAGCTTCGTCGCGCTTGCGCTGGTCTTCGTCCCGTGATGAGTTGAGCATGTTCACCATCGTTTTCTCCTGAAAGCTACCGCCTTTGGCGGAATTAGGAATTAT
>JADMIH010000099.1 GCA_015478675.1 Chloroflexota bacterium
TGCTTGGAATGCTCCCATTATCTCAGACTTTGCCCCCTATCTGAAATGCACCCACCAGGAAAAAAGGTCTTGACAGCAGCACGGCCTTATGATATAATTTCCTGTCCAGGGCAAAAACCCCTTTATATGATACAGCAACAGACGCGAGCATAGTTCTACCTGTCCAGCCAAGCAGCAATGAGGCTGCGTGACGGGAGTTAGCGCTTGTGTCTCTTTTGCTGTCTTCCGAGCGTTGTGCTGAGTATTTAGAGTTTAACAGGAGCCACCAATTATGACTACAGCCATCCGCCCGCAGAACGCCCCTACGTTCTCACCCCGCACCGAGGAAGAGCAGTTCGCATCGGTAGGTCGCCGTAACTTCGGCAAGATACCCTCCGTCATGCCTATGCCTAACCTTATACAAATACAGGTAGACTCGTTCGACTGGTTCAAGAACCAGGGCTTACAAGAACTTTTCGAAGAGATCTCGCCTATCACTGACTTCACGGGCAAAAATATGGAACTGCGCTTCCTCGATTATCACTTCGGGGAGCCGCGCTACTCTGTGCTTGAGTGCCGCCAGCGCGACATGACCTATGCCGCCCCACTGCGCGTGCGTGTACAGCTACTTATAAAAGAAACGGGCGAAATAAAAGAATCAGAAATATTCATGGGCGATTTTCCGCTCATGACCGAAACCGGTACATTCGTCATCAACGGCGCTGAGCGCGTCGTGGTGTCGCAGCTTGTTCGCTCGCCGGGTGTTTACTTTACCGCAGCCGAGGATACGAACACAGGCCGCCAGCTTTTCGGGGCCAAGCTGATCCCTAATCGAGGTGCATGGCTTGAGTTTGAAAGCTCCAACAAAGATGTGCTGTCGGTCAAGGTAGACCGCAAGCGCAAAATCCCCGTGACCATCCTCCTCCGCTCTATCGGCTATGCTGAGGATGATCAGCTGATGGAGCTTTTCAAGAAAGCCAACAACAACCCCGACCACAACTATATCAAGTCAACTATAGACAAGGATAGCACTCACTCGCAGGAAGAGGCTGTAATCGAGTTTTACAAGAGGCTGCGCCCAGGCGACCCCCCTACCAAGGATAACGCTGAAAGCCTGCTCAACTCCCTGCTCTTTAATGCTCGCCGCTACGACCTGGCGAAGGTTGGCCGTTACAAGCTGAACAAACGCCTCGGCCTTGATGTAGACCTCGACAAGCGAACGCTCACCAAAGAAGACCTGCTCCGCATAGTGGAGCACATTATCGAGCTTAACAACCTGGAGCTTGACCCGACAAAGTTTGTCCGCCCTGATGATATTGACCACCTGGGCAACCGCCGAGTGCGTGCGGTAGGCGAGCTAATTCAGGCGCAGTTCCGCGTCGGCCTCCTTCGCATGGAGCGCGTGATCAAAGAGCGCATGTCTATACAGGACCCGGAGACGGCATCACCTGGCGCGCTGATCAACATCCGCCCTGTGGTGGCTGCAATGCGCGAGTTCTTCGGAGGTTCACAGCTTTCGCAGTTCATGGACCAGACGAACCCACTCTCAGAGCTAAATCATAAGCGCCGCCTCTCAGCTCTCGGCCCCGGCGGCCTCTCACGCGACCGCGCAGGTTTCGATGTGCGTGACGTGCATGAGAGCCACTATGGTCGTATCTGCCCGGTGGAGACACCCGAAGGCCCGAATATCGGCCTTATCGGCTCGCTCGCGACCTATGCCCGCATCAATGAGTTCGGCTTCATAGAGACGCCTTATCGCCGCGTAGCCAACACCGTAAACAACGAAGTTGACGCTCTTGTCGGCCATATCCTGCGCGAAGATGTCGAAGACAAGTCAGGTAAACCCATAGGCACGGCAGGCACTCTCATAACAGCGGAGCTGGCTAAAAAGCTGGCTAAGACAGACCTTGCACGCGTAAAGGTGAAGCCGAGGGTCACAGACGAGATCGTCTATCTTTCAGCAGACGTGGAGGATAACTACATCGTCGTGCAGGCAAACGCCCGTGTTGACGAAACAGACCACTTCAAGGATCGCAGTGTAACGGTGCGACACCACCAGCAGTTTCTCCAGGAGAACGTTGACCGTGTGGACTATATGGACGTGTCGCCCAAGCAGGTGGTGTCGGTAGCGACGGCGTTGATACCCTTCCTGGAGCACGACGACGCAAACCGCGCCTTGATGGGCGCTAACATGCAGCGTCAGGCTGTGCCGTTGCTCCTGCCGCGCTCACCTATCGTGGGCACCGGCATCGAGTGGCAGGCAGCACGCGACTCCGGTCAGGTGGTGCTAGCACGCCAGCCGGGTGTGGTCGCAAGCGCCGAAGCCAATCGCATAGTTATCCGAGACGATGAAGGGCAAGAGCACGAGTACTTTATGCAGAAGTTTGTTCGCTCCAACCAGGACACCTGCATCAATCAGCGGCCCATAGTGGCCGCCGGCGATCGTGTCCTATTGGGCGATGCTCTGGCCGACTCCTCGTCAACTGAGATGGGCGAACTGGCCCTCGGCCAGAATATCCTGGTGGCCTTCATGAGCTTCGAGGGTGGCAACTTCGAAGACGCTATCATAATCTCGCAGAGGCTCGTCCAGGACGATGTCTTTACATCTATCCACATCGAGAAGTACGAGGTGGAAGCACGCGAGACAAAGCTGGGGCCTGAAGAGATAACACGCGACATACCGAACGTCGGCGAGGACTCGCTGAAGAACCTGGACGAGCGCGGTATCATATATGTAGGCGCGGAAGTGACCGCTAACGACATCCTGGTGGGCAAGATCACTCCCAAGGGAGAGACCGAGCTTACTCCTGAAGAGCGCCTGCTGAGGGCTATCTTCGGTGAGAAGGCACGCGAAGTAAAAGACACTTCGTTGAGAGTGCCCCACGGCGTTCGCGGCAAGGTGATTGACGTGAAAGTCTTCTCCCGCGCCAACAACGACGAGCTTCCAGCGGGCGTGAGCCAGATGGTGCGCGCCTCTATCGCCCAGAAGCGCAAGATTAGCGTGGGCGACAAAATGGCCGGGCGGCATGGCAACAAAGGCGTTATATCGCGCATCCTCCCTCCAGAGGATATGCCTTTCCTGCCGGACGGAACACCTGTAGATATTATCCTCAACCCGCTCGGTGTGCCTCACCGTATGAACATCGGGCAGATTCTGGAGACACACCTCGGCTGGGCCGCTGAAAAGCTTGGCTACAAGGTTGCGACCCCCGTCTTCGATGGGGCAAGTGAAGAGGCTATTCACAACGAGTTGGAGCGAGCCGGGTTGCCCCGCGACGGCAAAGTAGAGTTGTACGATGGGCGTACCGGCGAAAAGTTCGACAATCCGGTGACTGTGGGGCAGATTTATATGCTCAAGCTGGCCCACCTTGTCGAGGACAAAATCCACGCAAGGTCCACAGGCCCCTACAGCCTGGTAACTCAGCAGCCGCTGGGTGGCAAGGCGCAGTTCGGTGGGCAGCGCTTCGGCGAGATGGAAGTCTGGGCGCTGGAAGCTTACGGCGCTGCGCATACACTACAGGAAATGCTCACCGTCAAGTCGGACGATGTGATGGGCCGCGTGAAGACTTACGAGGCAATAGTCAAGGGCGAGAACATCATGGAAGCGGGGGTGCCGGAGTCGTTCAAGGTGCTTGTAAAAGAGCTACAGTCCCTCGGCCTGAACGTCGAAGTGCTGACCCAGGACGACATGCCCGTCGCCCTCGCCGATGATGCCGCCGGTGATATGCTCTCCGAACTGGAAGGCATCAACCTGAGCGGCTTCGAGGCCGACGAGCGAGACCGCGTCTAACGACGAATTTATGAATCAGTAATTATGAATTAGTAATTATGAATTATCGGTGATGTGATTAGCAGGTCGAAATTCACAATTACTAATTCATAATTCCGCCTGCGGCGGAGTAGTTTCCCGGAGGGGTAGATGCTAGAAGTAAACAATTTTAACGCGATACGAATAAGCCTGGCCTCGCCTGAGAAGATTAAAGAATGGTCGCATGGTGAGGTCACCAAACCGGAAACAATAAACTACCGCACGCTCAAGCCTGAGCGCGACGGTCTTTTCTGTGAGCGGATCTTTGGCCCACAGAAGGATTGGGAATGCTATTGCGGCAAATATAAGAGAGTTCGCTATAAAGGCACGATCTGCGACAAGTGCGGCGTAGAGGTGACACGCTCCCGTGTGCGTCGCGAGCGCATGGGCCACATCGAGCTTGCCTCGCCCGTGTCGCACATCTGGTATGTAAAAGGTACGCCCTCCCGCCTCGGCCTGCTCCTCGACATCTCGCCACGCAACCTTGAGCGGGTGCTTTACTTCGCCACATACATCGTCACAGAAGTAAACGAAGAGGAACGCCAGCTCCAGGTAGAGCGAGTGCAAGCTGACGCCGAAAAGCGGGTCAACGACATAGTCGAGAAGACACAAGCTCGCATAAACGATTTACAGTCGGGCCTCCGCGAGGAGATAGCCGAAATCCAGGCGAGCGATAAAGAGAGCCGCACCGAGCTGGATGCGAACCTCAAGGCCGCCAAAAAGGAAGCAGGCTCACAGATGCGTGCCATCGAGCGCCAGCTAAAAAAGCAGTTAGGCCAGGCGCTGGCCGAGGATATATACCTGCCCGGCTCGAACACAGTTGTAGCCTCGGCGGGCGAAGTGGCAAGCGACGATACAATCGCTCGTCTCAAGCAGATTGCAGAAGAGCACCTCTCTGATGTACAGGAGGCTATACGCCGCCAGAGCCAGCATTCGCAGGACATCGCGGGCGCTACACGCGACCAGCGCTCTTATGTGGCTATACAGGAGAGTGAGCAGATTCAGGCGCGCGCCAATCGCGAAGTTGAAGAAGTGCGCCGGCACGTAGAAGAGCGAATAGACCAGCTGGAGAAGATAGCGCTTCATGAGCTTATAACTGAGCAGACCTACCGTGAAATAAGCGAACTCTTCCCCGGGGTTTTCCACGCAGGCATGGGCGCGGAAGCAATCCTTGATATAGTGGGCAAGCTCGACCTGGATAGTCTGGCAAGCGAGCTGCGCCATGAGTTCCAATCGGTGGGCGGGCAGCGCCGCAAGAAGGCGGCCAAGAGGCTGCGCGTCGTCGAGGCTTTTCGCAAATCGGAGAACCACCCTGCCTGGATGATGTTCACCGCATTGCCGGTTATCCCGCCCGACCTGCGCCCGATGGTGCAGCTTGATGGCGGGCGCTTCGCAACTTCCGACCTGAACGACCTTTACCGCCGCGTTATCAACCGCAACAACCGCCTCAAGAGGCTGTTAGAGCTAGGCGCGCCGGAGATCATCATCCGCAACGAGAAGCGTATGCTTCAAGAGTCGGTGGATGCGCTGATTGACAACGGTCGCCGGGGCCGGGTGGTATCCGGCTCAGGCAAGCATCGCCTCAAGTCTTTGAGCGATATGCTCAAGGGCAAGCAAGGGCGCTTCCGCCAGAACTTGCTTGGCAAGCGGGTGGACTACTCGGGCCGCTCAGTTATCGTAGTTGGGCCTGAGCTAAAACTGCACCAGTGCGGCCTTCCGAAGAAGATGGCGCTGGAGCTATTCAAGCCTTTTGTGATGCGCCGCCTTGTTTCTCAAGGTCTGGCTCATAACATAAAGAGCGCGAAGCGTATCGTAGAGCGCGTCAGACCGGAAGTGTGGGATGTGCTGGAAGAGGTTATCAAGGATTACCTTGTCCTTCTCAACCGTGCACCCTCCCTCCACAGGCTCTCAATCCAGGCTTTCGAGGCTGTGCTGATCGAAGGCTCGGCCATCCACCTGCACCCGCTAGTCTGCTCGGCCTTCAACGCCGACTTCGACGGCGACCAGATGGCTGTGCATGTGCCTCTCTCATCAGCCGCGCAGCGCGAGGCACGTGAGAGGATGCTCTCCGTTTACAATATGCTGTCACCCGCCAACGGTGACCCTATCGTGTCGCCGTCGCAGGACATAGTCCTCGGGTGCTACTATATGACCGTGAGACGACCTGGAACCGATGGCGAAGGTAAGGCGTTCTCGTCGCGCGACGAGGCTATTCTGGCCTACAACAGTGGTGTGATCAATCTGCAAGCGCCTATCTTTGTGCGTATGCCCCGGCCTGACGGCAAAAACGAGTTGCTTGACACTACGGCGGGGCGGTTGATATTCAACGAAGTAGTTGCCCGCTACAATGACAGATTGCCTGTAGAGGAGCAGATTGCGTACCGCAACCAGGCGATGGAGAAAGGCGCGCTACGAGCTCTCATGGGCGAATGCCACCGCAAGCTGGGAGCAATCTGGAGCGCGGAGATAGCCGACGCGTTCAAGAGGCTGGGCTTCCGTTTCGCCACCAAATCGGGCATGTCCGTGGCGGTAGCCGACATAGAAATGCCGGCCAACAAAGCGCAAATGCTTGAGAAGTCAGACGCCGAGGTAGAGCAGATCGAGCGCGCCCACCGCCGGGGCCTGATTACCGAGCAAGAGCGATACGAAACCGTTATCCGCATCTGGAATGAGACAACGGATGCCCTCACCAATGAGCTAGAGAAGGTAATGGACCCCTACGGCCTTATCTCTACCCTCGCAAACTCAGGCGCGACCAAGGCTCGTTTCAAGCAGATACGCCAGTTGGCCGCAATGCGCGGCTTGATAGCCGACCCATCGGGGCGCATCATTGACCTGCCTATCCGCTCAAACTTCCGCGAAGGGCTGACGGTGCTCGAATACTTCGTCTCCACGCATGGTGGCCGCAAAGGTCTGGCAGACACCGCGCTGCGTACAGCAGACGCCGGTTATCTTACGCGGCGACTGGTAGACGTGGCCCAGGACGTGATCGTCCTTTCTAACGACTGCGGCGCGACCTCCGGTATCTGGCTCTCGTGGCCCCAGAACAAAGACGTGGCTGACACGATGGCTTCACGGGTAATAGGCCGTTTCGCAGGCCAGCCAATCACTCACCCGCTGACAGGAGAGATAATACTCGATGCCAACGAGGAAATCACCGAAGAGGTGATGCATGTGGTTACGGCGGCTGTAGAAGAGTGGCTCGCGCCACGGCGCGATGAGTTGGCGAAATCAGGCAAGAGCATAGATGAGCAGGAGAGGCTCTTAGCAGAGGAGCGGGCTAACTACCAGATCAATGTACGCTCCCCTCTATTGTGCGAGATGGACTACGGTGTTTGCCAGCTCTGCTATGGCCGTTCACTGCACAACAACAAAATCGTAGATATGGGTGAGGCTGTAGGCATTATAGCCGCGCAGTCTATCGGTGAGCCGGGCACACAACTGACCCTGCGAACGTTCCACACAGGGGGCGTGGCTTCCAGCGAGGACATCACCCAGGGTCTGCCGCGTGTGGAAGAACTTTTTGAAGCACGTGTGCCTAAAGGCCAGGCAATCCTCGCGGAGATAGACGGCGTCGTCGAAATCATCCGCGAGGAAGAAGGCGGCAAGAAGATAAGGCTAACTCATAGCGAAGTTTACGACGACGACTACCCGCTGCCTAGAAACCATGAGCTACTTGTGGCCGAGGGCGACATGGTGGCCGAGGGCGACCCGCTCTTCCGCTCGCCGCTCAAAGGTCATGAGGACGACGTAACGCTGGCCCGCGTGAGTGGTCGCGTGATCGTGGAAAGCAAAAAGAAGCTGGTAATCCGAGCAGAAGAGCAAGAGCAGCGCGAACACCTGCTGCCCCACAATGCCCAGTTTGAGGTAACCGAGGGCGAGCATGTGAACGCCGGTCAGCCTCTGACGCGCGGCGCACAGAACCCGCAGGAAATCCTGCACATTCTCGGTCGCGAGGCGGTGCAGCGATACCTGGTGGACGAAGTGCAGCGCGTTTATCGCTCGCAAGGCGTGAACGTGAACGATAAGCATATCGAGGTTATCGTGCGGCAAATGCTCCGCAAAGTCCGTGTTGATATGCCAGGCGACACCGAGCTTCTCCCCGGTGAGATGGTAGAGCGATTCGTACTCACCGAGGTGAACGCTCGTGCGATAGCAGCCGGTGGCGAGGCAGCTATGGCGACCCCTGTGCTGCTAGGCATCACCAAGGCGTCGCTCTCGACAGACTCTTTCCTCTCGGCGGCTTCCTTCCAGGAGACCACACGAGTGCTGACCGAGGCGGCCATAAACGGCCAGGTTGACAGGTTGCGAGGACTGAAAGAGAACGTGATCATCGGCAAGCTAATCCCTGCCGGGTCGGGTGCGCGCTTCGGCCTTCAGCCCGACTTCGACATGGTAGCCCAGGGTGAGAACATAGACACCTACCTCAGCGCGACTGATTCTCTCAGCGCGTATGAAGGAGAGAATGCTCCTGGGCTTGGAGCGGGGTTGGAGATAGCTGAAGGCTTCACCGAGGCTACTCCTGCCTACCCGTTAGAGCTAGACGGCGATGGCAACGGCTTCGCCTCCATGCCCGGCTTCGCGCCTTTACCCTATGGAACTGAAAGTTCCGCCGAGTTGACCGCAGCCTTGCTGGAACCCGAAGCAGACCTCGAAGCTGATGAAGATGTGGCAGAGGCTGCTGAAGACGACGCGGAGCAAAGAGAAGTTGCATCGCTAGGCGAGCCTGAAGCTAGCCCTATGGATTTCCTCAACGAGCATGGCACCACCTTCGACCCTGATGAAGGTACCGGTCTGGAAGAAGCTTAGAAGATACATAGCCGAGGCTTCACATTCCTGACCTGATTATCGAGGGAAGCAAGAAGATCTAAAGCTGAAACAAAGACACAGCCTCATTGTGGGCTGTGTCTTTGTTTTAGCAAGGGAAAGCTCTCGCTGTGCGTAGTGAGCCAAAGGCAGGCGAGGCGCATCGGCGCTCACTTACCTGGGTCTGTCATATCGAGGTGAACTACCCAGCGAAGAAAGAGAGTGCCCAGCAGAACCAGTATCATGAGAATAACCGCTAGTATGGCGAGTAGAGCGGTCCCAAAAGTTCCGCCCGGCGTAAAAAAGATCGAGATGAGCCAGGCGGCAGAGAAGTCAACAGCCATGAGAGCGCTGTAGAGGAATGCTGCCCAATCGTTGAAGAAAATCGGGTAAAACTCTCGCCGAAGCCACCGGCTTATCGCTGCGACCTCTGCCCCAATAAGCAGCAGTAAAAACAGCCATACAAACATCGCCATCCCCTCCTTTCTCAGGTTGCTGAAGTTAACACACAGCACAACTCTATTCGGTTCAGCCCTTTTGTGCCTGGTTCATAGTAAAGAGGGTTCAGCGCGATTGCTTCCTGCCTCGTACTCATGCTAGAATCAGCGTGCGCCTACGATAGCACTCTGGGATTGCGGTTGCAGTTACGAAGAGAAACCAGGTGTGGTCTGGAGATAGTTTATGTTGACGTGCTTTTGCAAGTGACGCATACCTTTGGCGATAAGCAAGCTCGCGCCCTGGCGACGTGGCCGGCGCTCGCCCTTGTTCTGCTCATGGGCGCATGGCTGCGGGTCGGTAGCCACAACTGGGACCAGGGCAAGAGCCTGAACGTTGATGAATACCGCATAACCAAGCTGACCATTCAGAGGGTGCAGATACCGCCCGGCACTTCACTTTCGACGCTTTTCGACCCCCAGAGCAGCCCAATGAACCCCCGCGCCGACGGCACAGAATACCCATATGGCACTCTTCCTCTCTATCTGGGCAAAGCCGCCAGCACGCTAGCCTTCGTGACTACAGGTGATCGGTATTTTGCGAGCTTCAACGGCACGCAACAGACGGGGCGCGTTCTCTCAGGGCTGCTCGATACGCTTGTTGCGCTGGTGATTTTCTTTGTCGGCAAGCGCGTTTGGGGCGCTGGCGTGGGGCTTGTGGCAGCCGCCTTTTATGCGCTTGCCGCGCTGCCGATTCAGATAGGCCACTTCTATATCTCCGATGGCTTCATGAGCGCCGCGATGTCGGTCGTCTTGCTCTGTAGCGTTATCTACTACCAGAGTGGGAAGGTGTGGGCACTGGGGCTTGCAGGGCTCTTCTCAGGGCTGGCGCTCGCATGCAAGCTAAGCGCGGTGCCTGTGCTTGTGCTTGTAGCGGGCGCTGCGCTTGGGCGATGGCTCATTGAGCGGCGGCATCCTGGCGCAAGCCAGAGTCGCCTGAGATTGCCTTTGCTCCTGGGAATGGCGGGTGCGGGCGTTGCCGCCGGTCTCTTCGCCGGCGACCCCTTTGCGCTGCTTGATGCGCCTACTTACCTCAAGCAGTTGAATGAGCAGGCAACAATCCAGGCTGGAGCTAACGACCAGTGGTTTACCCGCAAGTATGTCGGCACATGGCCCGTGCTCTATCCCTGGTCGCAGCTACTGATCGGCGTTGGACCGCTTGTGGGGCTGGCAGGCACAGCAGGGGTAGTATGGGGCTGTAGGCGTTTGTGGCGAGAAGGTAAATGGGCCGGGGGTCTGCTACTGCTGGGTGGTGTGTCATACTTCGCATCTGTAGCGTTCCTGGAAGCTAAATGGGTGCGATATCTGCTGCCCGTGGCTCCCTACCTTTGTCTATTCGCCGCGTCTTTCACTCTTTGGTTGGCCGGCAGGTTGGCGCGAAACAGTAGCAAGCTTCTTCTGCCTCTACAGTTAGCAATCCTGGGCCTACTGCTGGTGCCCGCACTGCTCGAAGCGCTGGCAGTCAATGCCATATACCTGGGGCAGCACACCCAGGTCAAAGCTTCGCGTTGGATATACGATTATGTGCCGCCGGGAAGCAGCATCGGGCTGGAGACGACTGCTCAGCAGATGCCACTCTCCATTCCTGGCGAGCTTGACCCTGAGAAGGCGTACAAGCTGGTTAGCTGGGACCCACTGGCGGATAGGCCAGGCGAGGAAACATCAGCCACTTTACGTGCGGAGTTGGGGAACGCTGACTACCTGGTGATTGATGCAACACAGTCCTATCGTACGGTGCCACACCTCCCATGGCGGTATCCTGTGCAAATCCGCTATTATCAGCTACTATTTAGCGGAGAGCTGGGCTTCGACATGGCTTACGCCTCGAAGTCTTACCCCACCATCTTTGGCGTTCAGATTCCCGATGACAACGGCTGGGTAGACGCCTCCTACATGGACTCCAGCCACCCACCTATCTACATCTTCAAGAAGCAGCGTACCTTGAGCGATGCACAGTGGACTCTCCTCTTTGCGAATGCAGTAAAACAGCCATCAGTGGCGACCCGGCACGCGCCGTAGCTTGCTTTGATTTAGTGCTCGCCCCCAATCTCTTGCATTGTTGTAAACTATACTTATGAGGGCCAAGTTTTGCGGATGTGTCAATCCTCCTCAACAATTGTTGTACGAAGAGCCCTATCTTCTAACTCTCCTCCTTGTGGGGAGTGGCCCCCGTAGAGGGGTGGGTTTACATAAGTATAGGGGCAAGCGCTTCGATTTTGCCAAAATCACCCTCCAAGGGTGACAGCTTGCCCGCATTTGCACCCCTCTCTGCCCCCTGGCGCTTCGTTCCTGAACCATAACCTGCTTCTTTACCGTATTCTCTTACATCCTCTTTATAACCCCTTGCTCCATCAAAACCCTACCCTTGAAAGCTCCCATAGGGAAAGGGGCCAGGGCATGCTACGAAAAGAGGAGGAGGCCTGAAGGCCTCCTCCTCTTACTAAGCTAACGGGTAACTATTGGCCGATTTACTGGTTGACTGCACCTGGAGCGAGCTTCCTTGTTGGTTGGCAGTTAGGGAAGAAAGTATTGGCGTCAATCTTGGAAGCCTGCCCACGTGTGGTGTTGTTCCCCCACCTGAAGTATGGTCGGTTCTGTGCGTCACATGGCTCCTGTGGGATTGTGCCGCACGCATATCCTCCCATTACTCCTCGGTTCGTTAGCCTGTTGATGTAGTCGTAGAATGGGTTGCCAGCAGGTACATCTGTGTAGATCTGTGGCCCTGGGTCATCAGCTATGCCTGCTGCATTGGAGATGATCTTGGAGATCTGCCCTCTTGTAGCCTGTGCTCCTGGTCTGAAGTATGGGCGGTTCTGGCTGTCGCATGGCTCCTGTGGGATTGTGCCGCAGTCGTACCCACCCATGAACCCTCTAGAGGTAAGGCGGTTTATGTAGTCGTAGAAGGGACTGCCTGGTGGCACGTCTGTGTAGATCTGAGGCCCTGGATCGTCAGTGTAGCCAACTGAGTTGGAGACTATCTTTGAGATCTGCCCACGAGTGACCTGGTTATTCGGGCGGAACGTTCCGTCGTCATAACCGGAGACGATGCCCTTGCAGGCAAGGCACTCTATGTTGGCGTAGAAGGTGTTGTCAGGTGGCACGTCTGAGAAGCTAATCGTGCATGCTGTAGGTGAGGGTGCGAAGGTGGCCGTGGCCTCAGAGGTTGAAGTCTCTGTGGCTCCGCCTGGCGTTGACGTAGCTTCTGTTGTGCTTGTTTCTGTAGCTCCTGTGGTAGAGGTAGCTTGCGTAGTACCTGTAGCCTGTGTGGTAGAAGTAGCTTGAGTAGTAGAGGTAGGCACTGTTGTGGCTGTACCTGTGGGGCAGCCACCGCCGCCTGCTGTGCCACTGCCACGTATGACCCAGTTGCCCGGTAAGCCGAAGCTGTCTATCGTTCCTAGCAGATCGTTGTTCCCCAGGTTGTTGTAGTCCGGATCAGAGCTTGTGCTCATTCCTGCCACGAAGCTCCGCCCCTGTGAGGCGTCCGTGTCCAACCCTGCCGGGTAGTCCAATCCTGAGTTGCCTCCACTGTGATAAGTGTCTGCAAAGCCTATGTATACGTCTCCTGGTCCTGGCACTGCTACACTTACCGCAAAGTCCTGGAAGGTTACACTATCTGCTACTGTGATGGTCTGGTTTGCTACTTGAGCCAGCTTCACTGCGTTTGCAGGGTTGCCGTCTCCGTCTGCGTCCAGGTACACCAGCAGGTCTACTGTCTTGCCGACCAGGTTGTCTCCCGCTATGCTCGGGTCAGGCCATTGTATGCTGATGGTGTTCAGCGTGAATGGGTATGTCCCTGCTGCCAGTGTGAAGCGGTTGATCCATATCGCAGGATACGATGTTGAGCCATTGTTCAGGCTTATCGCATTCTCAAGTGTGCCATCATCGAGTATGAAGCTCAGTCCACCACTGGGGCTCCACTTGCCTACTCTATGGGGCAGTGCGGGGGCGCTGGCGTTCTTGCGAGGCTGAGCGGCTCCCTTGCCACCCTTTATCAGGGCTGGCTTGCCGGGGTTGTTTGGTCCTATCGTCATCACTACAGGTGTGCATGTGGCTGTAGCCTGTGGTGAACCTGTAGCCGAGGCTGTAGGTACAACTGTAACTGTAGCTGTGCCGCAGCCTCCTCCGCCGCCTGTGTAGATTTCCATGTTCGGGTCAGGTGCGCTGTTGACGTATCCACCCACCATGTAGATGCGAGTACCGTCAGTAGCTGCGCCTTCGTTGCGGCGTGGATTGGTGAAGGGTGTGCCTGTCGTCCAGGCGTTGGTTACCGGGTCGTAGATGTCAACCTCATTACTGGGGTTGGGGGCTACGCGCCCGCCGCCCAGTACCCACAACTGCGGTCCGTTGGGGCCAGGATAGGAGATCGCTTGGGTCTCGCCTGTGGCCCGCGGGATGCTGGGGGTTAGTGTAGTGATGGTGTTTGTGGCCGGGTCGTACTTGTATGTGTTGGTGCTGTCGTTAAGGACCGGACCCGGATCAATGGTGTCACCACCGGCGGTGTAGATGAAGTTGCCAACAGCCGCTGTCGGTACATAAGCCAGAGGCACCGGCAGTGTAGCCGTCTCAAGGGTCCAGCGAGAGCCTGACGCGGCAGCGGGGTCGTAGACCCATATCTGGTTCGATGCTGCCTCTGAACCTACTGTGGCGATATAGCCGCCGAAGAGATAGAGTTTGTTGTTGTAGATAGCCGCGCCGCCGGGGATTGTGTTGCCGGTAGCGCCGGGCGTCCACGGGTCGGCGGTGTCAACGGTGAAGGTATCTGTCGCCGGATCGTACATACGTACATCACCAACGATATAAGGCGTTACGCCCGAAGCGTATTCGGAACCACCAACGGTTACGACATACTGCGTGCCGCCAACTGTGAGCACCCCGCCCACCATGTTGTTGACCGCCACGTTGTTGTATGTGGCGTTCTTCATTGTCCAGGTGTTGGATGCAGGGTCGTACTCATACGGGTTGATGATCTGGGTATCGGCGTCTGCGGTGCGGCCACCCATCGAGTAGAACTTGCCGTTGGCCGGATAGTAGATGCCGACGTTGCGTGTTACAGGTGACGGGAAGTCAGCGCCCGGCCCCCATGTGCCTGTTGAAGGCGGGCATGTGGCTGTAGCCTGTACTGTCCCTGTTGCTGTGGCTGAACCGGCTGTGCTGGTGGGCACAGGTGATCCGCAGCCAGGCAGAGTAAAGGTAAGTTGCAGGCCAGCGGTGAGGCCTCCTGTGTT
>JADMIH010000100.1 GCA_015478675.1 Chloroflexota bacterium
TGGAGCACTCTTCTTGGGGTAGCTGTGGAGGCGTACCCTTACGTACCCTCACCCCATGCCCTCTCCCACAAGGGGAGAGGGGGCTTTAATCACCCCTGTAACCCCATCAAGGCTTAGCCCTTGCACCCCTACTCTGAACCCTTACACGTTGGTATAAGGAGGGCGATTGCATCCAAACGAAGGCAGAAGGAAGCGCCGCGGGGCCTAACGCCAGTGGGTGAGGATAGTTTCCCTGCGGAATAGGCGCACAGCCATAAGGAGGATAACACTATCCAGAATAGCTGTGCCTACGGAGACCGCTACAATTAGCTGCACATCCAGGTTGACGGCACCCGCGATCTGAGCGGCTAATGTGCCCACCAGAGGTAATATCAGCAGCGAGCCAAGCTGCTGTGCGCTGTTGGGGTCGCGCACTCGCGACGAGATGATAATACCAAGCCCAACTGCCAGCATCGTGAACAAAGGCGACAGCACCACGATAGCCAGTAACCACGTCGGGCTGACGATCAACTGCCTGTAGAGGGTGTCGCTGACCGCGAATTTGGCGGCAATGGCGAAGATGGCGAAGCTGAACCATGTAGCCAGCACCGCAGGCACTGCCGCAGCGAGAGCCTTGGCGCAGAGTAGCTCCCAGGTGCGTAGCGGCGTCGAGAGCAGCGCCTCAAGCGAGCGCGTCTGCTTCTCCCCGACAATCGAGTAACTGGCAATCGTGACGGGCACCACCATTGGGATTATCAGGAAAAGCACAAGGAAGGGGCTGAGTAGAGCAGACCGCAGGCTGTCTGCGTCGGTCAAGATCTGAGGCACATTACCCGCACCGCCCATCATCGAGCCTGCTACTTTGCTTATTTTCGCACTATCGGTGTCAATCCAGGTGGAGAGGAAGAGAACACAGAGGGCAAGCGTGACGAAAAGGAAGGGCGGCACCAGTGTAGTGAAGATCACCACACGATTGCGAATAAGCTGCGCCCACTCGTTCTCCATCACAGCAAGCACATGAGGATTGGCGCGAAATCGTGGAGTCATGCCACTGCCCCCACGGGCAGCGCGGCATTATCTTCGCGGGCCACCAGGTCCAGGTACGCACGCTCCAGAGTGTGCTCTACTTCGGCCACACGCACTATGTCCATACCCTCATTGATAAGAGCGCGCACAACATGAGGAGTGACCTCGTCGGGATCGAGCATAGAAACGAGCAGGCGGTCGCCTACAACCCCAACATCGCCTACCCCTTCCAGAGTAGAAACGAGCACAGCAAGGTCGTTGATTGTCTTGCCCGCGCAGTCGCAGGCTGAAGCATCAGGAGAGAGATTAGCCTGGAAGTTCGCCAACCGCACCTCGACCTGGCGGCCATACAGCGACCGCTGCAGCTGCCGGGGCGTGCCAACCCTGAGCAGGGTGCGCTTGATTATGGCTACGCGGTCGCAAAGACTTTGCGCCTCATAGAGGTTATGAGTGCAGAGGATAATCGTGCGACCTTCGTCTTTGAGAGTACTTACGCAGTCGCGCACCAGTTTCGCGCTTTCAGGGTCGAGAGCCGATGTAGGCTCGTCCAGGATGACGATTTGCGGCTCGTGAAGGAGGGCGCGGGCGATACTCAGCTTCTGCTTCATCCCCTTCGAGAAGGTGCCTGCTATATCAAGACGCCTGTCCCATAGGCCAAGTAGCCTGAGGTAACGCTCGCTCTGCTGTGCGCTATCAGCCGGGCTGAGGTCGTATAGCTTGGCGTAGAAATCGAGGTTGCGTTGAGCGGAGAGATTTTCATACAGCCCTGGCACCTCCGTAAGGATGCCGATGCGCTTGCGTATCTCGGTCTGGTGGCGCGCGATGTCAAGCCCGCAGATAGCCGCCTGCCCGACCGAGGGCGCGATCAAGCACGACAACATACGCATAGTCGTCGTCTTGCCAGCGCCGTTAGGCCCCAGCAGGCCAAAAACCTCGCCCTGCTCTATCTGAAGATTGAGGTCCCTGACCGCCCAGCGCTCGCCGTACTGCCTTCCCAGACCTTCAGTAGAAATAGCGTACACGATAAAGTTCCATGCAAGAAAGGGAAAGATGGCAATGTCAATACTCTATACTAACCGAGAGATCGAGTGTAGTCAACTGTTCCGATGCAAAATTGGCGATTGCATAGTTCCGCTCGCGCTCAATTTGTGCTATAATCGTTCGAGTTCTTCAACTTCGCTCCTGAGGAAACGTCTATTTTTCTGTCCCACTTTGGAGACCTCTTGAATAGCATCCGGCGAACCCCTGGTAGTCGCAGGTTGAGCCAAGTATGGCCGGTGGTCGTGCTTCTCCTTATCGGCGCGCTGATTTCTTCGGCAGCGCCTATCTCCATACCCGAGGTGCGCGCACAATCTGAGGGCAGGCTTTACCCCCAGACGGGATATACCCTCGCACCGGAGTTTGTCCCTTTTTACGATGCTAACGGCGGCATTCCCCTCTTTGGCTATCCGGTCACCGAGGCATATACAGAGGGTGGTTACCTCATCCAGTGGACCGAGCGCCAGCGCCTCGAATGGCACCCTGAGAACGCAGGCACTCCTTACGAGGTGCAGATAGGCCTGCTCGGTAACGAGCTAACCAAGGGGATGAACGGTCCTTCCTTCAATTCCGACTTGCATGCCATGACAAGCGACCCTCAACAGAGATCACAGGGTGACTCAACCATTTATTTCCCTGAAACGGGGCAGACCGTAGCCGAGCCTTTTGCCTCCTACTGGCAGCAGAAGGGCGGGCTGGCTATCTTTGGCTATCCTATTTCCTCGTTGTACACCGACGACACAGGCCTCCAGGTGCAGTGGTTCCAGCGTGCGCGCTTCGAGTTCCACCCCGAATTGCAGGACCCGTACAAGGTGTTGCTGGGCCAGCTAGGAACGGAGGCTCTCAACAGCCGGAGCGAGAAGTCCTACCAGCTTCAAGTCTACGGTACAGCTGCTCCTGATAGCACGCTACAGATCGGGCTGGCTCAGGGTGGCGAGTCGAGCGACCCGAGCTTTTTCGATAACATTCGCCAACCGGCGGAAAAGCTGGGGCCGGGGCTGGTAAGGTTGGATAACATCTACAACTTCTATAACATTGTACAGCGCGGCATCAGCAACACCATCTCCTACAGGTGGGACGATCTTGATAAGGTAGTGGACGGTATACGGGCAATGGGCAAGGAGCCTTTTATCTGCCTCTCGTACATGCCCGAAAGCTTCTCAGCTACGGGCAGCAGGGTCTCCCCTCCTCTCAACTATGAGGATTGGGGAAGGCTGGTGCGCGCTACGGTTCAGCATCTAAACGTTGACAGGAAAGTGGGTATCCGCTACTGGGAAGTGTGGAACGAACCGAACGAATGGGACTTCTGGCAGGCGAGCTTTCCCGACTATCTTAAGCTCTACGACACTACTGTAGCCGCCGCCACCTCCGCCGACCCGACGATTATGATCGGAGGCCCTTCTCTTTCCCGCTTCTCAGCCGACCACCTGCGCGTCTTCCTCGATCACGAGGCGTCGCTCGGAGCAAAAGGGCGCGTTGACTTTTTGTCGTGGCACTCGTATGGGCAAACACCTGACGAGATTGCCGCTGATATACGGCAGGTGCGCGCCATTGCCGCCGAATACCCGCAGTTTCGCCCGCAGCTAATTGTGAGCGAGTTCAATGTGCGCCAGGGAGGGCAGGGGGACACAAGCGCTAACGGCTATACTGATAAGGTGGAAGGGGCTATCTCATTCCTCTCTTCTATCGAAAGTATGCAGAGAGAGCGTCTAGACCAGGCGCTGCTATTTGAGTTGAAGGATGGGGCAGGACCTCAGTCATTCTGGGGGAGGTGGGGCATTCTCACCAACGATGGCCAGCCCAAGCCGATCTACTATGCGCTTGAGGCGTACCGGAATCGCCCGGCGGGGATGCTCCCTGTCACGCTGACCCAAGGCCAGGAAGATGGCAGTGTGGGGATGATGGCCTTCGGCAGCCCACAGAAAGCGCTGCTGATCCTCTGGTACAAAGGAGAGGCCGAGGCTAGAATAAAGGTGAGTTTGCCCGATAGCTTCTCATCATCGCAGTTCGACGTCACTCTCTTCGACAAAACCCATAATAACCCCGCGATCAGCGGCGACCCCCGCCTTACGAGATGGCTACAGCGCAGCGCGGGCGACCTGCTTTTCGACATGCAGCCGAGCTCGCTTATGCTGATTAGCTCACGCTAGGTCAAGGTGATGAAAACTCCGCTCAGCAGACAGGTGCCTGTAGTGTGGCTGTTGATGGTGATGATTGTGCTGGCGGCAGCGACTATTATCTGGTGGGTGACGGTGATGGACGCTGCACCATCAGGAGCAATCCTGATAAAGAGTGTAACGCAAGCAAGCTCTACACCAATCGCCCAGGCAGTTGCGGAAGACACGCCTACGGAAACTCGGGGTAGCGCCGGCGCGTCGAGGACCGCAACGGCCATCGCGCCGGCGCAGAGAGAGCTTACTACAGCAACGCCGCAGATGATCGGGGCCTACATCAGCGGAGCAGTCGTCCGGCCCGGCCTCTATATGCTGCCGGCAGGCTCACGTGTACAGGACCTCGTCTTAGCAGCAGGAGGAGCAACGGGCAACGCAGATATGGAGCAAGTGAACCTGGCCGCACGCATCACGGATGAAGAGCATATCACCATCCCCCGCAAAGGGGATGCCCAGGCCGCGCCTGTCACACCCCAACTCGCGCCGAGGCCCACGGCGACCACCGTCAAGTCGCGAGCAACAGCCGCACCAACCAAAGCAGCAACAACAGCTAAAGTAAACATCAACAGGGCGAGCGCACAGGAGATGGAGGTCCTCCCAGGGATTGGGCCTGTTATATCGGCGCGCATAGTCGCATACCGTGAGGCGAACGGCCCCTTCACCACTGTTGACGACCTTGAGAAAGTCGCAGGAATAGGAAAGGCAACTCTCGCCAGGCTTAGAGAGTTAGTAACCGTTGGGCCGTAACGAAGGCAAGCTCATGAATTAGCAATTGCGGTAATCAAGCTCATAATTTATAATTCATACTCATAACTCGTAATTGGCAAAAATAAGAGGAGGCAGAATTATGTCCATCTTGACACGCATTTCGACCCTGATAAACGCCAACATTAACGCGATGATTGACGCCGCGGAAGACCCCCAAAAGATGGTCGAGGAATATCTTCGACAGATGCAAGCAGAGCTTTCCGAGGCGCGCGCTGCCACGGCTATGGCGATGGCCGACGAAACGCGGTTGCGCTCCCAGTATGAGCAGAGCAAATCGCAGGCAGATGACTGGCAGCAAAAGGCCGAGCTTGCAGTTCAGCACAATGATGACGAGCTGGCAAAGGAAGCCCTTACGCGCCGCGCCACAGCCCAAAAGCTAGTGGACACCTATAACGCGCAGTGGACCGCCCAGCACGACCAGGTGCAGGAGCTACGCGACGCCCTCGCCAAGCTGGAGGCCAAGATCGCCGAAGCAGAAGCCAAGCGTGACATTGTGATCGCCAAGACAAGGCGAGCAACCACACAGGAAGCCATCACCTCGGCGATGCAGAGCGTTCAGGGTACGACTGCCGATGAAAGCCTGGGCAGGCTTGAATCGCAGGCCGACGAGCGTCTGGCACGTGCACAGGCGATGGCGCAACTGAGCAGTCAGGACCTTGACAGCCGCTTCTCCGACCTCGAAACAGAGCAGCAAGTGAATAGCGACCTCGCCGATCTCAAGAAGAAGTACGGCAAAGGGTAATTGCGACTCACAAGTAGGGAGGACTGAGGATATGGCAACCCGCCGCAGCAGTGGTCGCTCGGAACTCCGCGAAGTTGAAGGATAGCTCACTGGCGCAGAGGCCTAAAAGCATAAAAGCGTATGTGTTGTTGCAGGTGCTGGTGCTGGTGACTTGCTGGGCGTGGTTTGTTTCCATTTGCCTGGTAGCGGTCTTTGCCTACTCTATGACCGACTTCGAGTGGTGGATACTCTTCGCCGCGGCCTTCGCAGGTTTGTACGGGCTAAGGCCAAACCTCGAACGGGCGATAGATACTGCCTGGCTACAAGGCGTAAAGACTACAAGCGCACTCAGCGAACGGGTGGCGCAACTAAGACCAATTAAGCGCAAGATAGACCTCTATTTTTCACTGGTAGTCCTCGTCCTCTTCATGATAGGAGTGATTCTCTACTTTGCCGGGGTCATTGGCTTCGCCGATGGGATGACCATACAGTGATTGCTTCCCACCCTGCGTCGGGATTGTAGATCAGTAACAGCAGTAATCCAGAGCATAACTTGTAATTCGCGATTCCGCCAGGTGAGAAGTAACTCCGCCGCAGGCGACTACCCTACTGCTCTTTCTCCAATTCGCTCGCCAGGAGTATCGCTTCGGCCACTTCGCGCATAGATTTGCGCATATCCATGCTACGCTTCTGAATGCGCCGAAAGGCGTCGCCCTCTGAGAGGCCATAACGGTCCATAAGAAGGCCCTTGGCGCGGTCAATTACCTTGCGCGCCTCAAGCGCTTCCTTCATATCGCCCAGTTCTTTACGCACCTGCTGGAACTCGCGGAAGCGCCCCAGCGTCACCTCGATAGCGGGGCCCAACTGAGTCTCGCGGAAAGGCTTGACGAGATAACCGATCACGCCCGCCTGCGTCGCACGCTGCACAAGGTCAGGCTCGCTGTAGGCGGTAAGGAGGAGGACAGGAGCAATCTCCTCGCCTGTAAGGAGGCGAGCCGCCTCTATGCCATCAAGCTCAGGCATTCTGATGTCCATGATCACAAGATCAGGGCGCAGCTCGCGAGCCAGACTAACGGCGTTGGAGCCATCCGCCGCCTCACCCACCACAGAGTAACCCAGCCCTGTGAGCATCTCCCGCAAATCCATCCGAATGATCGGATCATCATCAGCAATTACAACACGTGTTTGTGCCACTCTTCACTTCTCCTATACATTTTTGCAGTCATAGAATTATAACACAACACTTTACCCACACTACTCACTACAGGTTACGAGTCAGTGGTAAGCAGATAGATGTCATAAAGGCGAAGGCTATGCAACTCGTAACTAATGGGGAAAACCAGGAGGATCAGAGGCCAATATGGTATAATTAAAAGATGGACAAACGTTCTGAAAACAGCACGACAATGTTCGCAGATGAGCGCTTCAACACGCCTCTGGCCGCCCGCCTTCGCCCCACTACTCTTGATAAAATTCTGGGGCAAGAGCATCTGCTTGGGCCGGGCAAGACTCTCCGAAAAGCAATCGAAGCCGACAGAGTGCCGTCGCTCGTGCTGTGGGGGCCACCGGGAAGCGGCAAGACTACGCTGGCTCGCGTGGTTGCGAGGAGTACAAATGCTTTCTTCGCCCCCATCAGCGCGGTTGCCGCAGGGGTGGCCGATCTCCGCAAGATCGTCAAAGAAGCCGCCGAACGCTATAGTGATAGCGGCCAACGGACAATCCTCTTCATAGACGAAATACACCGCTTCAGCAAGAACCAGCAAGACGCTATTCTCCCTTATGTTGAGGACGGCACAGTCACCCTCATCGGCGCGACAACCGAGAACCCATCTTTTGAGGTCAACTCAGCGCTATTGTCACGCTCCAGGGTGGTCGTGTTACATGCCCTGGGCGTGGCTCAGCTAAATGAGCTTATAGACCGTGCGCTTGCGCAAGCCGATGGGCTTGGCACCCTGCACGCCAGCCTCACACCTGAGGCGCGGGAGCACCTGCTGCAAATCTCCGACGGTGACGCTCGCTCGATGCTGAACACCCTGGAGCTTGCTGCTGTCTCCACAGCGCCGTTGCCGTCAGGTGAAAGGGTAATTGATCTGCCGACCGTTGAAGATGCCGCCCAACAGCGGTGGCTGCAATATGACCGCGCGGGCGAAGGCCACTACGATGCTATCTCGGCGCTTCATAAATCCGTGCGCGACTCCGATCCCGACGGTGCTCTCTACTGGCTGGGCAGGATGCTAGAGGCGGGCGAAGATCCCCTCTTTGTAGCACGCAGACTGATAAGAATGGCAAGTGAGGATATTGGCCTCGCCGATCACCATGCGCTGACTCTCTGCATGGCGGCGCAGCAGGCAGTGCATTTCGTCGGAATGCCGGAGTGCGAGCTTGCTCTCGCGGAAGCGGCTGTCTACCTTGCCCTTGCACCCAAAAGCAACGCTCTCTATACAGCTTACAAAGCTGTAAAGGACGACGTTGCCCACACCAGAAACGAGCCTGTGCCGATGCACCTGCGAAACGCCCCCACCGGCCTGATGAAAGCCGTAGGCTACGGTCAGGGCTATAGGTACGCGCACGACTACGAAGGTGCGCAAGTAGAGCAGAGCCACCTCCCCGACTCCCTGAGCGGTAGGCGCTACTACCATCCAACTGAGCGTGGGTATGAGGCCCGCCTCAAAGAGAGGATGCAGGAGTGGGCGCGGCAGCGCAGACAGAAGAGCGCGAATAACCCTGGCAAGGAACGCTGAGGCAGATGGACCTCGCCTGGCTGGCAGGGGCCGGCGTCTTACTGCTGGTGACCGGGCTTTGCGCCCTCGCCTACGACACAGTCCGCAGAAAGCAAGAGAGCAGCCCTTATCCTTACCCGGATGCCTCCACCACAGCGCTCGACGAAACAGCTATCCAGCAAAAACTGGCCCTCCCGCCTGAGTCTTTCCAGCCGCCAACGAGCGCGCCACAGGGTCTCCCACCTCTCCCACCTCTCCCACGCCGCACAACCGCCACTCTACGCTCATCTTCTATGCAGGTTCCCGCGCCGGTCCAGAGTACAGCTCAAAGCTTGGGGCGCGGCATCAGCCGGCGTGCCAAAGGGGTCATAGCAGTAATCTCTCTGTCAGCAGTAGGCGTCGCTCTGGCAGTTGCGGTCGCGCAGTCAAGTCCTGCGCCCGCACCGCCCGGCAGCATAGTTATCGGTATAGCCGGCTTCGCAGGTACGCCGCGCAACGACGATTTCGCCAACAAGCTGGCAGACGATATTCTCAAAGCAGGAGTTGAGAGCGGCACCCCAAAGCTGGTGATGCGAATCTCACAGGCGCGCCCGGCAACTGCTGAGCAAGCAGCCGCTGAGCTTGGGCGCGTCAAAGCCGATTTCCTTTTATGGGGAGAAGTAGGCAGCACAGGCGCGATAACTGCATCCCTTGTGATAGCGCCCGGCTTATCTGTTGGTGAAGAACAGTGGCAGCAGTTCACATCGCCCGAATTGGAAGGGTTGCTTCTGCCCGAAGCATCAAGCCTCCAGTTGCCACCCACAGCGGGCACGGACCCTCTGGTGCCGCTCTCCCTGGCGCTGGCAGAGTTGAAGATGGGCAGTTATGCAGCCTCAGCGAAAGCCGCATATGGCGCACAAGCCACAATAGAGGGAGGGGGAGGCCAGGCGCAAATAGGTAGCCTGGTGGAAGGCGTGGCACAGATTGGCGCCAGGGACTATGCAGGCGCGCTGGGCAGCTTGGCGCATGTAGAGAGCCTGGGCAGCATGCCGCCGGAGGCGCTTGTGGATAGAGCAGTAGCTCGCCTCGCGCTCAGCGACTACAGTGGGGCCACAGCCGATGCAGGCCGTGCCCTGGCGGACCGTGAAGCCTCCGATAAGACCCTGGCGCTGGCGCATTCCCTCAGAGCCGAAGCGGAGATAGCAACAGGAGAGTTGAACCAGGCGCTCGCCGACCTCAATGAAAGTATCAGGCTGGACTCCGGCTACCTTCCTGCACGTCTCCACAAAGCAGAAGCGCTTTACCGACAGGCGCAGCCGGACGCCGCCCGCATCGAGCTAGATATCCTCATCAAGCAAGCGCCTTATGCCGCTCCCGCTTACCGGCAGATGGGGATGGTGCTACTGATGCTAGGGCAGCCCGAGAATGCCCACGCGCCTCTCGCTCAGGCCGACCGCATCTACTCGCAGTGGATAGGAGCGCTCCGAGCGGATGAAGCAAAGGCGCAGGTTACGGGCGATACGAGCCAGGCACAGCGCGCCACAGATGGGATATTGCGCTTGAACCGCGAAGTTGCGGCGGTTCACCTTTACGAGGGTATGGCCTGGACCGATCAGGGCCGCAAGGAGCCGCCAGAAACTTTCCTGGGCGGTGTATGGAGGAATATCAGAGGCCAACCCACCACTTATGAGCGTGCTCTATCCGAAGTGCAGGAGGCGGCGCGGCTCGACCCTCGTCGCGGCGAAGTGCCGCTCCAGATCGGCGCTATCTACACCCTGATGGGAGATACCACCAGGGCTGCGCAAGCCTTACAGCAGGCGAAAGAGCTCGATCCAGGCGCGCCTGAGCCTTACGTCGCACTCGCCACTATGCAGCAGAAGCAGGGCAACCCGCAAGAGGCCGCCAAAACCCTCAACGCGCTGCTGGCCCGCACACCGAGCTATTACGCAGCCTACGACCAGCTTTACCAGATATATACGGCTGCGGGCGATAAGGGATCGGCAACCACCACCTTGCAGCGCGCAGTGCAAGTCGCCCCGCAGAGCGCGGCTGACCACTTGTGGCGCGGCAAGTTCCTGCGAACTCTGGGCAGCGACGATGATGCGGTTGCCGAATTCAAGGCAGCAGAGCAGGACCCCTCGCTCTGGGAGGCGCACCTGCGGCTTGGTGAGATATTTCAGCAGGAGGGGCAGAACGCTGATGCGCTGGCAGAGTTTCAGCTGGCTCTGGCGATACAGCCCAACGACCCCACCGCTCTGCTCAATGCAGGCAAGCTGCTTGATTCGGCTGGACAGCCCGATGACGCTGAGAAAACATTCCAGCGGCTAACGGCGGTAGCGCCCGGCAACGTTGATGGTCATATAGCTTATTTGCAGCTGCTGGCGAGCAAGGGTAATCTTGATGGCGCTGTGGCAGAAGGAAAGCGAGCAGTAGCCGCCGACGACAAGCGCGCCGACGCCCACTTCTTCCTCGGCATTGCCCTCGCAGCCCAGCAAAAGTGGCCCGAAGCCTCCAACGAGTTCAAGGCAGCCACCGAACGCGACCCAAACTACTTTGAAGCGTTTATAAGATTAGCAGCCTCGCTCTTCCACGAAGATCGCTATGCGGATGCGATAGCTGTGAGCGACAAAGCAAGCTCGATGCGCAGCGACGACCCGCAGCCTTACAGGTGGAAAGCTGAGGCGCAATTTGCTCTGGGTGATACAGGTGGCGCGCTGGCTCAACTCGGCACAGCGCTGCGCTTGTCACCCCAATATGCCGATGCTCTGGCCCTGACGGCGCGAGTATATACGGCAGAGGGAGATGAGCCGGCAGCAATCAGCTACGCGAACAAAGCTTCACAGGCCGACCCGCGAAACCCCGCGGGGCTGCTGGCTCTCGGTGAGCTTTATCTGGCGCGGGGGCGGAGTAGCGAAGCGGTGCAAACGTATAGCCAAACACTGCAAATATTGCCCAAATCTGCTGAGGCAATCACCGGGCAGGGGCGCGCATATGAGCTTGCAGGCGACTATAACAAGGCGCTAAAGCTTTACAACGACGCGGCGCAAGCAGATCCGCGCTATGCTGACGCCCACCTCTACGCAGGAGAGACATATGTGGCCCTCGGCAGGTGGGATGATGCCCTCAAAGAGTACGGGACCGCCGTCCAGCGAAGGCCTAACTGGCCGGTTGCGTTATACTACCTGGGCAGGGCATACCTTGAGCGCAAGGACCTGGGGAATGCTCAGGCTGCTTTTGCGAAGGCAACGCAGTTCGCACCCGGTATGGTGGAGGCATGGTTCGGCCTCGGCATAGCTGACCGCGACATGGGCCAGGCCAAAGAAGCGATTGACGCCCTCAACCGCGCCGTGCAACTAAAGAGTGAATACGCCGACGCCTGGCTATACCTCGGTCTCACATACGAAGAGAGCGGCACGCTGGACAAAGCCGCCGGTGCATTTACACGTGCGCGTGACGCAGCCACCGATAGCTCTGTAAAGGCGCAAGCCGAGCAAGGACTGTCGAGAGTAAAATAGCGCTTATTGTGTACTGCGTATTGCGGGTTGCGTAAGGGATCAGGGATAAGCGCCACGCGGTACGCTTCCTTTTCAACACGAATGG
Organism: Chloroflexota bacterium; assembly: GCA_015478675.1. The sequence continues at coordinate 12,003 of JADMIH010000100.1, forward strand.
CAATTCCAACAGTAGCAGATCACGCTCCCGCTACCATAGAGATGGGGAGCGTGCAACGCCCCATAAAAGAAGAGGGGAAAAGAGCCGCGCTCCTCGACCTGCTGGCGGTTATGGTTGCGTGCGCGCTTTTCCTGAGCATTGGCCTTTATCAGATTACGCTTCCAGGTCTGTACACGGACGAAGCGTTCGATGTGATCCCCACTATGCAGATGCTGTTGGGACACCCTGTCGAATTGCAGCGCAATGTGCTGCATCTTGGCAACCTCAGCTTGCCTCTTATGTCAAGCAGTGATTACCAGGGGGTCACAAGCACCTATCTTGCCCTTCCTTTCTTCATGATAGGTGGGATCAACGTTGTATCGTTGCGGGTGATGACTGTGCTGGTGGGGGCGCTCGCCATTGTCCTCGCGTTCTTTCTGGCGCGTAGCTGGTTCGGCCGCGCAGAGGCGCGGCTTACAGTGCTGCTGCTGGCGACCTCGCCCGGCTGGATCTTCTGGAGCCGATTAGGTGTTTATGTCGTCTCCGAAGTAGTGCCAATAGCCACGGGCGCACTGCTGGCTTTTACAGCGTGGGTGCGGCGCAGACCTTTCGGCGAGCGCAACGGGCAGTTATTCCTGGGCGCCTTCTTGCTCGGCCTGGGCCTTACCACCAAGCTCCTCTTTCTCTGGTTTATCGTGGCGGTAGCCGTCTGCGCTATCATGGTCTGGGGCTTGCCGGTATGGGAGCAGCGCAAGGAGTGGCTGCAAGACCGTGCGCATTGGCTGCGGGTTGCCATCTTAGCGGGGATAGCTTTCTGCGTCGGGGCCTTTCCCTTCTTGCTTTACAACCTTCTCACCAGGGGCACATATCTGGTGCTCAGGCAGGGAGTAAGCTCAGCCTCCACCTCGCAAGGTGTGAACAACACGGCTCTGCTTCGCAACCTCTGGGCCGAGGCCGATGCCTTTCGAGTGCTGCTGGATGGCAGCTACTTCTGGTTTCAGGGTGTCTTTGGCCGCGTCTACTTCAATCCTCTAACTCTCTCTGTCTTTGCACTTTCAGCAGTCGGGCTGGCAGCTATAACGCTGACCGACAGGCGACGCGGCGAAGCCAAGCCCAGCAGACTGGCTATCGCCGGTGGCGGGTCACTGGCGGTAGCTCTCCTTGTGGCGATTATGATAGGGCTTACGAACACAGCCCAGACGTCCGCGTTTTCAACCGCAGGCGTTATACTCCTAACTCTTGCGGGCGTAGCTGCTATACTCGCTGCTACGCTCAAGCGCGAGGGTGGCGCCGGGGCTGTTGGCTTGCCGCTCCTGGTTATCACCACTATCGCGGGCGCGGTGTGGTGGCTTGGCGGCTCCAGTAGGCCCGAGGGAGCCGCGCCGGGAGCATGGCTTGGCCTTTGGCCCATAGATGCAGTTGGGATAGTTTTCTGGCTGGCTGGCGGCTGCCTGGTACTGCTAATGGCAGCCGACCGCCGCCCTGCGCACCACCAGCGCGCTCTGGCGGTTTCGTTAGCTTTTATTGGGCTGGTAGTTGCTCAGAGCGCGGTTACTCTCTCCGGCCTGTGGAGCACACATCTACTGCTGCTGCTGCCTTTGCCTCAGATGGTGATCGCAGCTTTCGCGGTGGCGGCAGGAAGGCGCGTCGTCCGGCTGTGGCATCCGAGGATAAGCCATCTGCGGGCCAGCATAAAGGCCGCGCCCGCGATACTGTTAGTCGGCTCGATGCTGCTTCTCGACCTCGGTGTAGATTACTCATACCATCATGACCTTACAATCACAGGGGGCGCCACAACCTTCTCAGATGCCATATATACGTTGGCCGACTACCTGGAGCAGCATCCACAGGATAAGGTCGTGGCGATGGACTGGGGTTTCAAGCGCCCCTTGCAGTTCCTCACCCTTGAGAAAGTGAATCCCATTGAGGCCTACGGCTACTCAGCCACTCCACCAGCCGGCTTCTACACAGGCTTGCGCGAGCTACTAGCAGACCCCAACACGCTCTACCTTTTTCATGGCTACGGCACAAACGACAGCGCCCGCGCAGGCACGGCATACCCGCGCTACGAAGCCTTCATGTCGGAGGTCGCCAAAGCGGGCAAGACGGCAACCCTGGAAAAGACTTTCACCCACCGCGATGGCGGCCCTGTCTACGAGGTTTACTCGGTCAGGTAGTCGATGTTCCCGGTTACTTGATGCTAAGGAGGCTTCCACAGATAAGTTGATCAAAGGACCTGAGGCTTGATGGTGTAGCTCCATTCCCCGTGCAAGT
>JADMIH010000101.1 GCA_015478675.1 Chloroflexota bacterium
GGGGTGGAGGCGCTAGAGATAGCCGGTGGTCGCGGTCGCAAGCCTACCTACGGTAGTGAGGCATGCACTCGCATTCTACACAAGGTACAAAGCACCCCCAACCGTGAGCAAGAAGATGGCACTGCTACCCGGTCGTTGTCCACCTTGCAACGCTCGCTACGTGCGGAGGGTCGAGGATTGGAGCGAGTAGGAGCTATTACCATACGGGCAGTGCTGTACGAAGCAGGCTATTCTTACCAACTCACCCGCACCTGGTGTCCCAACGGCATTGCTCTGCGCAAGCGCAAAGAAGGAGTAGTCACTGTGATTGATCCGGATACACAGGGGGGAAAATGCATCGAGCGAGCGTACACCTTAGCTAAGCATGGGGGAGACTGACGGTGTGGTGTCAAGATGAAGCGGGACCATATCAAGCACTCCCCCATGAGAGAGCCAGTTGGCAGCAGATAGTGTAAGCTCTTCTCGATGCCCCAATGTAGCCTCCAATGTAGTCAGTGTAGTCAGTGTAATCAGTGTAATCAGTGTAGTCAGTTGAGCACGTCCTGGGTTCCTGGACTGCACAGAACGCCTCGTACAAGTGACCAATTCCTGCCTCAATAGAGAGAGCGGACCTGTCTGCTTGTTCGTGGCGAGGTAAGGTAAGCACAGCTTCCTCATTGCTTGTATACTGCACTTGAGCGTTCCTTTCTGCTGTGAGTTTTTTAGTCGAAACCCATCTTAGTAGAAGAGTGCCCCTTTCTTATTCTATTTCACCCCTTTACTTAGCGCGCATAAGCCCTGGCGATGCTGCCGACTTGTTCCATTAATCCCTGCTCACCATGATATAATAGCCATTGTTGTTTCACGGCGAGTGAAGAAGGGAAAGGGCGACAGATGCGAATAGCCATTGATGCTATGGGCGGAGATGAAGCGCCTGCTGAGACTGTAAAAGGCGCTGCGGCGGCGGCTCTTGAATATGGTATAGAGATAGCGCTTGTGGGGCAGCGTGACGCCATAGAAGCCGAGTTGCAAAAAGCCGACACTACAGGGCTGCGCCTGCAAATAGAGCCTGCCGCCTCCGTGATTCCTATGGACGAAAAGACGCCTTCAACAGCGTGGCGCCGGCAGAAAGACTCTTCCCTGTCTATGGGCTTGCAATTGCTCGCCGACAAAAAGGTGGATGCCCTCGTGTCAGCAGGGAACACAGGGGCGGTCGTTTCGGGTGGAACCTTTCTGCTAAAGCGCATCGAAGGTATAGACCGCCCGGCCCTGGGCATAGTCTTTCCCGCTATGGGCAACATCGGCAAGGTATTTCTGGTAGATGTGGGCGCTACTCCCGACGCCCGCCCGCACTTCTTGCTGCAATGGGCAAGGATGGCGGCGGTATATATGGAGCGCGTGCAGGGCGTAAAGAACCCCAGGGTTGGCATTGTCTCCAACGGCGAAGAGGAGACAAAAGGTTCGGAACTGGTGCGTGAGACTTACCCCTTGTTGCAAGAGAGCGGGCTTAACTTCATAGGCAACGTGGAAGGCAAAGACATCCCGACAGGCATGGCGGACGTTGTGGTCACTGACGGCTTCACAGGCAATGTGATAATTAAGACCACCGAGGGCGTTGCCAAGATGATATTCGACTTGCTTCGTGCAGAGCTTACCTCTTCCACAATCAATAAGCTCCTCGCCGCCGGGCTGCGCCCCACTTTCCGACGCCTCGGCAATCGTCTTGACTACGCCGAGTACGGCGGCTCCATAGTCATGGGTGTCAACGGCATATTGATCAAGCCGCATGGCCGCTCGAACGCTAAGGCGATAAAGAACGCAATCCGGGTAGCCAAAAGTGCAGTAGAAGGCGACATATTAACGGTCTTCCGCGAATTGGGCTCCAAAGATTAGGGCCTTACAGCCGTTGGGAGCTTATGCTATTAGAGCATAAGAAGATGATCTCCGCCAACGTGAACATAAGCGCAAGAGTTCAGAGTTGGGGTAGAACAAAGTTCTGGAGGTATCTGTGCGGATGTACTCCCGACTACCCTCACCCCAAACCCCCTCTCCCATAAAGGGAGAGTGGGGAGACCCCTGTAACCTCGTCAGGGGTGTCCCCTGTGCACTCAGCAGGAGTAAAGCCCCCTCTCCCACAAGGGGAGAGGGGGCATGGGGTGAGGGGAGGGACGCCCCTCCACCCCTACGCTGAACAGTTACCAGTCAGTCCTGGATTGACAACCTTCCGAGACTGGGATAGAATCGCAGCCAACTCTATCCTTTGTTTGGAGCAGTATATTTATGTCATTCGGCGAGATGTTGGCCTGGATCGCGTTGGGATTGAGCGTGATTTTCGGAATCCTGCTCCTCGTGCAGACTATGAGGATTGGGCGCATAGAAAGGCAGCTTCGCGCCCTGGTGCGGGGCGCTGGACCGGGTGCGGCTTCAGCATCGCTGGGCGACCTCATATCTCGCCAGGGCGCCCGGTTGGAGTCGAACAGCGAACAGATAGAAACACTGCATAGAGCCGCAGCCGCCCTGAATGGGGCGGTGGCCCGAAGTGTGCAATGCGTAGGAATTGTGCGTTACAACCCTTTTCAGGAGACGGGAGGCGATCAGAGCTTTGCCCTTGCGCTGCTTACTCCTTCCGGGGATGGTGTGGTGATAAGCAGCCTGCATACCCGCACAGCCACCCGCTTTTACGCCAAACCCGTCAAAGCCGGTAACTCTCCTCTATCGCTCTCCGACGAGGAATTGCAGGCAGTACATCAAGCTATGGAGCAAATAAAACAACTATGAATTACGACTTAGATCACCGCAATTGCTAATCATCAATTCATAATTCCACCAAGGGGGTAACTGTTTAGAGTAGGGGCTTGGAGGGCCTGGCGTAGCCCCTGATACCCCGTCCAGGAATAAAGCCCCCTCTCCCATGAAGGGAGAGGGGCATGGGGTGAGGGCGGGTGTGGGCAGATGGCGGAACACCCTCACAGATACCCCAGGAAGGTTGCTCTACCCTAACTCTGAACATTTACCCCGAGAGATAAAGGTGGCGTTTCTCCGGCCTAAACAGGTATAATAGCGTAGAAACAGCCCAACTTTGCCACCGAATGCCGTATCCTACTAGAAGCGGCGCTCGCCTGAATACGTTGCTAGGCAATCGCAGCAGGCGTTGGAACAGGAGCCTGAATTATGAACATGCTACGGAGCATACGAGAGAAAAAAGGCCTCACCGTGTCGCAGCTAGCGGCACGGGCCAGTATACCAGCGAGGGTGCTGTCAGAGTATGAAGATGGCCTGCAACCCATCCCCCTGCCGCACGCCAAGCTCATCGCGAAAGCTTTATGGGTGCCAATTGAGGACCTAATGCCGCCCGCGGGCTCGGTGCCACCCCTTCCTCAGCAGACTAGCAGTGTGCCTTACCAGCCGCAGCAGATGATTGCCGTCGTGCCACCGCCTGCGGTGCAAGCCCCACCTGCGGCACCGTCCGCAGTTTCTGCGCAAGCAATGCCCCAGCCGCCGAGCGCCATCAGCTATGAGAGGCCGCGCACGTACGGCCCAACCGAAAAGGACCCCAAGGAACATGAGCGGCGTAGCGCAGATAATGGAAGGGGCGGAGAAGGTCGCACCACTCGCCCGTCATCCCGGCCCGTGCCACCACCTCCCGGTCCCATAAGCGAAGGCCAGATGGAAGAACTGCTGCGGCTAACCACCCGCCTGGAGATAGACCAGGAGCAGCTAGAGAAACGGATAGGTAAAAGCTTATCCATGTTGACTAAACCTGAAGCGAAAGAGTGGATAAAGCGAGTGCGGGCGATGGCCGATGAGGTAGCCCCCACGCGCAAGGTACATTTCGGCCAGTGGCCCGAAGGACGAGAGGATAGAGAGGCTGCTTACCTACGAGAGCAACAGGATGCAAACGCCCCCTTCGTCTTCACCCTCTTCAACGGCGAGCGCTTCAATGGGGTCATCACCGATTTCACACCTTATACGATCACCATAAACCACGCGGCAACAGGTGAGGAGGTTGTGCTGCGCAAGCTCGCAATCGTCTATTATCGGCGCACAGCTAATGGTGACACCCAGGCCGGCATCGTCTCTGACACCGACAACATAGTTGAAGCAGCGCCCAAGAAGGCGGCTCGCCCGCGTGCAAGCACAACCAAAACAGCCAACAGCGACAAGACAACAGAAGTAGCAGCGCCCCTGGCAGAAGAGCACAGCCACCAGCCTGTGGATACAGGGCTCGACTCCGACCGAGTTGGAGAGCCTGTCACCCCTGAAAAGGACAACATGGACGAGGACCGTGGGGTCTAATCAGAGTTTAGCAACATCTGCTTACCACCGGCAGTGGTCAGTCATTGGTAGGATAGAATGAGCCTTAGCGATTACATAAAATATTTGCGGGCCGTCAAAGGCGGCCTTACACCCTGGGAGATCGCCGAAGGGAGTGGGGTGCCCGCGCGGGACATCCATCTCATAGAGGTCAAGCATCGCAGGATGGGCGATAATGATGAGGCCCTTCAGAAGCTCGCGGCTTTCTTTGGTGTATCTGTAGAAGACCTTACCAACAGGCGAGAAGCTTATCGCAAGCGCCTCACCGAGTTCCTTCACGAGAGCCGAGAGAGCAAAACGCCAGTAGTCCTAAGGCTGGAAAGCGACGAGCAAGTCAACGGCACCATTCAGTGGTACTCACGAGAAGCCGTAGCTATCGCGCCCCAGAGTGAAGATAACTCCCCTTGCATCGTGCAGCGCGGTTGGATATCCGACTGGCGACGCGCTGAGAATCCTAACTGGGAGATCAAACCAGAGGTTAGTAGCTGATACCCTCACTATATCTAACTCCTTGTAGCTAAGCTGTAGAAGTGATTGAACAGATGGAGCCGCGGGAGAAAAGGCAGGCCGACCTCGACCCTGAGAGGCAGCGGCAAGCTAAAGAGTACGCGAGTATAAGGCGTCGCCTTTTCTTTGCAGAAGTTGCCCTCACAGCCGCCGCGGTCTTGCTGCTCCTGGTTAGCGGCTGGTCGGTTGTCCTCAGGAATTGGGCAGAAGGCATCTCGCCGAGCCCCTGGGTTGTGGTTGCCCTTTACGGCATCGCCCTCGGTGCAATCTACACCATTGTTGCCTTGCCGCTGGATTACTACTCCGGTTTTATTCTTCCTCACCGTTTTGGGCTATCCACGCAGACCCTTGCGGGCTGGGTTACAGACAACCTCAAAGAGCTAGCGCTTTCCGCTCTGCTGGGCATTGGGGGGCTAGAACTACTTTATTGGCTGCTGCGCTCCTTCCCGCAATGGTGGTGGCTGCTCATGGCGGCGCTGGTGTGGCTCTTTGCTGTGGCTATGGCGCAACTTGCTCCGGTGCTCCTCATGCCTATCTTCTACAACTTCAAGCCACTTGATGACCCCGATTTGGCCCAACGGCTCACACTTTTGGCTGAGCAGGCAGGGACGAAGGTGCGCGGCGTCTATGTAATGGATATGAGCAGCCGCACCACAGCCGCCAACGCTATGCTAACGGGCCTCGGAAGAACCAGGCGCATTATCCTGGGCGATACGCTTCTCACTGCATACACGCCCGATGAGATAGAGACGGTGCTGGCGCACGAGCTTGCCCACCATGTACATAACGACCTCCCAAAAGGTCTGGCGGCTGAGGCTTTGCTTGTAGTCATCAGCATGTGGGTAGCGTCGCTTGTGCTCGACTGGGGTGTGCCTCTCTTCGGGTTCCGGGGCATAGATGACGTGGCCGCTCTGCCCCTCTTCGTGATAGCCATGTCACTCTTCGGTATTCTCTCCATGCCTGCGGCGAACTTCATGTCACGCCAGATGGAGCGCGCCGCCGACCAATACGCGATCCGTAGTACGCACAAAGCTCCGGCATTTCGGTCGGCAATGCTGAAGCTGGCGGGTCAAAACCTTTCCGAAGCCGATCCCCCAGCGTGGGCGCTAGCCCTTTTTTACAGTCACCCACCTGTCTCAGAGCGCATTAGAGCCGCAAACGAGCCTTAACTATGTACCAGATGCTTTCCTCTTCAACAAAGCTATTGTGGCTCCGTAATGCAACCCTTACGCGCTCTTCAGCGTTAATAGGAGTAAGGAGATAGTAATAGCCCGTTCGTCATTGCTTTATAGCCCGCAAATACCTGTGGAAAAGCTTGAAAGAGTTAGCGCAATGGTGTTAACATATTAACATACAAATCAGGGTTGGTCCCGACCCCTGCGGGACATGTTGTTGATGTCCCCACAGTGCGCCGCCCTGGGGACAATTTTGTATCCGGGGCCGCACTCTGACGCCCCACCTCCCGCCTCCGGCGGAGTTACTTTCCGCTTCGCGGAATTATGGATTGCTGGTTACTATAATCGGGTAATTGGTGAATCCACGAGGTATGGCAACAGAAGCGTATTGTACCACACGCTCTACCCGTCACTTTTCGCTCTACCACTACCTGGAAGAAAGCTCACAAACCCCCTCCGTCGCTGCTTGACGGGCAATCTCAACAGCCACAATTTATCTCGGGCTCCGCGGAATTATCAATTATGAATTGGAGCGCAAAATTGTAATTGATAATTCATAATTTGGCCGAAGGCCAAAGGTGGAAAGGAAAGTGGTATGGACCTGATCAAGAAGCTCGAAGAGTTCCGCACGCAAGAGCAATCCCTCAACTGGCATGGGACTTTCGCCGACTACTTCGACATCGTGAAGGATAAACCCAAAGTTGCCGAGCTAGCTCATGCGCGTATCTTCAACATGATACTGGCCGGTGGCGTCGCTACGGGCAAAGGCGGCTTGACCACCTACGATTTCTTCTCCGGCGAGATATTCGGCCTGGAGAAGGCGTTGCAGCAAGTAGTCGAATATTTCAACTCGGCTGCCCAAAGGCTTGAGGTACGCAAGCGCATCTTGCTGCTCATGGGGCCCGTGGGCGGCGGCAAGAGCACCATAGTCTCTATGTTGAAGCGAGGGCTTGAGGCTTATACCCGCACGGCGGCGGGCGCGCTCTACGCTATCAGAGGCTGCCCCATGCATGAGGAGCCCCTCCACCTGATCCCCCATGAGCTGCGCGATGACTTCATGCGCGAGTATGGGATCTATATCGAGGGCGACCTCTGCCCGCACTGCCGCTTCGAGTTGGAGCATACTTACGAAGGGCACATAGAGCGCGTGCCTGTGAATCGAGTGCTCTTTTCCGAGAAGAAGAGACTCGGTATCGGCACTTTCTCTCCCTCCGACCCTAAGTCCCAGGACGTTAGCGAGCTTACAGGCTCAATAGACCTCTCTACGATAGGTGAGTACGGCTCGGAGAGCGATCCTCGCGCCTACCGCTTCGACGGCGAGTTGAACGTCGCCAACAGAGGCATGGCGGAGTTCATTGAGATGCTCAAGGTTGATGAGCGCTTCCTTTATGTGTTGCTAACCCTCTCGCAGGAGCAGAATATCAAGACAGGCCGCTTCTCGATGATCTACGCTGATGAGGTGGTGGTGTCGCACACCAACGAAACTGAGTACCAGGCTTTCATCGGCAACAAGAAGAGCGAGGCGTTGCAGGACCGCATCATCCTGGTGAAGGTGCCCTACAATCTGCGGGTCAGCGATGAGGTGCGTATATACGAAAAGCTGCTCAAGCAGAGCGCGCTGCAAACCGTTCATATAGCCCCACATACCCTCAACGTAGCCTCCGTATTCGCGGTGCTCACCCGCCTTGAAGCGAGCAAGAAAGCCAATATAAGCCTGATGAAAAAGCTCAAGCTCTATGACGGTGAGGAGATAGAGGGCTATAAATCTAAGGACGTAAAAGAATTGCAGGACGAGTCGGACCGCGAGGGGATGGACGGCATATCGCCGCGCTACGTGATCAACCGGCTGTCGAGCGCGTTAGTAAAAGAGGGCGCTACCTGCATCAACCCTATAGACGCTTTGCGCGCCTTGCGCGATGGCCTTGAACAGCACACGTCGGTGTCACGCGAACAGCGCGAGCATTACCTGAACCTTATCGGCGAAGCGCGCAAGGAGTACGATGAGATAGCCAGGCGCGAGGTACAGAAGGCATTTGTCTACTCCTTCGAGGAGTCGGCGCGCACTCTCCTGAACAACTATCTCGACAATGTAGAGTCGTACTGCAACAACCAGAAGATGCATGATGCATTTACGGGCGAAGAGCTTGAGCCGGACGAGGGGCTGATGCGCTCTATCGAGGAGCAGATAGGGGTTTCCGACACGTCGCGCAAAGCCTTCCGCGAGGAAATCTTGATCCGCATCTCTACCCTGGCGCGCAGAGGCCAGCAATTCGACTATATGTCGCACGAGCGGTTGCGAGAAGCCATCGAAAAGAAGCTCTTCGCCGACTTGCGCGACGTGGTCAAGATCACCACATCCGCCAAGACCCCCGACCCTGAGCAGCTACGCCGCATCAACGACGTAGTAGACCGACTGATGAAAGAGCATGGTTATTGCGCTGTCTGCGCCAACTCGCTCCTCCAATATGTCGGCTCGCTACTCAACCGATGACGCGGAATTACTTCTCGCAAAGCGGTAACTAAGGGAAGTTATGTCTATTTCCCACGACGACTGGTCGCTGCACCGCAAGGGGCCGCTCGACCAGCAGAGGCATAAGGAGCGAATCAAAGAGGCTATCAAGCAGAACCTCCCCAACATCGTCTCGGAGGAGAATATCATCTTGTCTGACGGCAAGCGCGTCATAAAGGTGCCTGTACGCTCCCTTGAAGAGTACCGCTTTCGCTACGACGAGAATAGCGGCAAGCATTCAGGCTCAGGCGAGGGCGACTCGCGGGTGGGCGATGTAATAGGCAAAGCGGGCGGCCAGCAAGGGCAAGGTGCCGGTAAGGGCCAGGGGCCTGCGGGCGAGCAGCCGGGGGTTGACTACTATGAGGCCGATGTGTCGGTTGACGAGATAGCTGCCCTTATCTTTGAAGACCTCGGCCTTCCAAACCTCCAGGAGAAACGGCTACAGGAGATCGAGTCGGAGGCAGTACGCTTCACCGACATCCGCAAGAAGGGGGCGATGTCGAACCTCGATAAGCGGCGCACTCTCATGGAGAACCTCAAGCGTAACGCCTCAAAGGGCAACCCTCACGTCGGCGGCTTCAACAGCGATGATCTGCGCTTTAAGACCTGGGAGCCTAGCATCCAGCACCAGTCGAATGCTGTGATAATAAGTATGATGGACATCTCCGGGAGCATGGGCGACTTTGAGAAGTACATCGCCCGCTCTTTCTACTTCTGGATGGTTCGCTTCCTCAGGACAAAGTACAGCAACGTACAGATTGTATTTATCTCGCACCATACAGAAGCAAGGGAGGTGACGGAAGAAGAGTTCTTCCACAAAGGGGAGTCTGGTGGCACACAAGTCTCCTCGGCATACAAGCTGGCACTAGATATAATACAGAGCAGGTTCCCGCCGGAGGATTGGAATATCTATCCGTTTCACTTTTCGGACGGCGATAACCTGCCCTGGGACAACGATCTTTGCGTGAAGATGGTAAAAGAGCTAATGGATAGATGCAATATCTTCGGTTATGGTGAGATACGCGAAGGCTATCGTGGCTCGTCAAGCACCCTGATGTCTGCTTTCAGCAAGCTGTCTGATCCCAAGTTTATCTCGGTAACAATCAAAGACAAGAGCGCGGTTTACCCCGCCCTGAAGAAATTCTTCTCCGTCTCTCCTGTGCCGGTCGGCGACGGAGACTAACAACTGATCCCTGATCCCTAAAAACTTATGAGCGATACAATTTCTTCCACATCCACACAGTCCGCCGGGGTCGATCCTTGCTGGTTTTGCGAGGGGAGCATGGCGACTCGATGCGCATGCGGGCGCTTTTACTGCCGTAGGCACGGGGTAGATGGCTGCTGCATGATATGTGCCCTTGCTTTTGGCCTCTTTGAGCGGCCTGGCGAAATCGAGCCACTTAGCGAGATGATCACCTACAGCCTTACAGCCCAGGCCGACGATCCGTACATAGTTGTCCCAGCCAGGGCGTCGGAGAGCGGCCCGATTCCACTGGCGAATGCCGAGAAGCTAATCGGGGTGATAATCCAGATGATTGCAAGCGAGGACCCCAAAATTCGCAAACGTGCGGTAGGAGTACTTGCAAATACCACCAACTCCTGGCCCACAATGAACCCGTCACAGCTTGATAAGCACGCATATGGCACAGGGCTGATCGTTGCGGATCAGGTGCGGCGCTGGCTGTTACATCTTCTCAAGCAGTCCAGGAGCACAGCTACTGAACCAATCGCCCTCGCCATTCTCGACAAATTGCGCACCGCTGACTTTCGCGATCTTTATCCGGGGATCGCGGAGAACCTGCTCATGCTAAGGTGTTCCAACCTCGGCACTCGCGTGCATGATGTTTTTCAGACGCTGGGCGACTTCTATCCGACTAGCAGCTACGCGATCAACGAGCGATGCGAGCTTTTTGTCTACGAGCAATACGTCAATCGCCGCACAGGTTTCGGCGACCTGATCGAACGGATGTATGGGACAAAGCTGCGCTACGCGCCGATTCTCGCCCGAATGCTCAAGAGAGGCGTGTGGCACGCCAACTATGAGCGCTTCCGAGAGTGGTATCCGGGCGAGGAGGAGCCGGTATGAGGTAATTATCAATTCGTAGTTCATAGTTCATAATTCATAATTCCGCCACCGGCGGGAAGCAAGGCCATCATGGAAGATTTGTTTGTCAAAGAGCTTGAAGATGCCATAGAGCCTATCTGGGAGATCGCACAGCGATTTGGGCTGGACCCTTTCCAGGTGCATTTCGAGCTTGTGCCACCCTCTATAATGTACGAGTTCGGCTCCTACGGGCTGCCTGGTCGCTTCTCTCACTGGTCGCATGGCAAAGTCTACAACCGGATGAAAACAAGCTATGACTACGGTCTCAGCAAGATATACGAGCTGGTTATCAACACCGACCCCAGCTATGCCTTCCTGATGGAAGGCAACTCGCTGTTGCAGGATAAGCTGGTGATTGCTCACGTGCTGGGGCATTGCGATTTCTTCAAGCACAACGAATACTTTGCACGCACTAACCGCCGCATGGTAGAGACTGCTTCCCTCAACGCCGACCGCATCAGGCGCTACGAATATGAGCATGGCCGCCAGGCGGTAGAGCGCTTCCTTGATGCCGTCCTTTCTATACAGGAGCATATAGACCCCTACCCCTCCCGCGTCGAGGAGGGCGACAGGCAATCTCTCAGAGGTCAGAGGGTATCTGGCGCGGAGAGCGCCCATCCTTCGCCTGATGACTACAGCGACCTCTTCGGCCTTACGCCTGATGAAAAGCAGATGCGCCCCAGTAAAGAGCTCCAGCCACTGAAGAACCACCTTCCCGCTCAGCCTGAGAAGGACCTTGTAGGCTTTGTTATGGAGCACTCGCGCCACCTGGAGCCGTGGCAGCGCGATGTCATGGGCATAGTCCGCCAGGAGATGCTTTACTTCGTGCCGCAGATGCAAACTAAGGTGTGCAACGAAGGATGGGCCAGTATGTGGCACATGCGTATCATGCGCGAGCTAGAAGTGACAGACGCCGAGTTCACCGAGTACGCCGAGATGAACGCCGGTGTGGTGGCCCCGTCGCGCCATAACTTAAATCCATATTATCTTGGTGTGAAGCTCCTGGAGGATATAGAGCGCAGGTGGGATAACCCTACGGAGGAAGAGCGCCTCAACTTCGGCCGGCAGGGAGGCGAAGGGCGCAAAAAACTGTTCGAGGTGCGCCAGATGGAAAACGACGTTTCTCTAATCCGCAACTATCTGACACGCCAGCTTGTGGAAGACCTTGACCTCTACCTTTACGAGCGGCAAGGCGATCAGTGGGTGATCGTTGACAAAGAGTGGCGGAATGTGCGAGATAGTATAGTGGCTCGCATGGCGAACTTCGGCAATCCTACTATTCTTGTGGAAGATGGCGATTACCACCACAACGGTGAGCTTTACCTGCGCCACATCTACGACAATCAGGATTTAGACCTCACCTACGGCGAAAAAACTTTAGAGCACGTCCACGCGCTATGGGGCAGGCCCGTACACCTGCAAACGAAGATAGAGTTCGAGGAAACGCTCCTCTCCTACGATGGCAACAAGCACGAGCGAGAGATACTGTAGTAATTGTCTATTGCGTAAAGACCTGATGGTTGTAGAGCATTTTGATAATCTTTCGTGGCTTACAAACAAGATAGGTCTGGCTTTATCGGCCAGACCTATCTTGTTTACTTATACCGCGCCTCAAGAATCAACTGTGCAGAAGGCGCATTCACCTGCCTGCGCGAGTTTGCCCTTGAATGGCAACATTGTCTGCGTTACTCATAAGCACATCCCTCCACTTCCATTCGGTTGAGGTCGGGACTACGACTTACTTTGCCGCAATCTACCTTTATTTACTGCAAAGAATGTGCCAGCAAGGTGTCGCATTTTGCCCTCTTGCCTGTTATTGCCCCGATACCCAATACATATATCCTGGCAAAAGCTACAGCTGGCAGACAAACGCGGCGGGGTTGAGATAGTATCTCGCCACAGTCCTGGACATAGAACTTCCGGCCTACTTTCCGCAGCGGGGCTTGTGCTATAATTTACAGATGTATCTGGATGGAGCAGCGCCGTAAAATCAACTAATAAAGCGACTGTAATGAGCAGTTTAGCTTGCCGATCCTAACAGAGGAAGGCAGAGATGTCTACTTTGCCTGTTGCCCACTGTTGCAAGGCTGTTGTACAGAGGGTGGTACGTACGAGGAAGCAGTTGCTAAGACAATGGAGGAGCAACTTGCAAAGGGCGAGAGCATTGCTGCAAGTGAGTCGGGGATGGTGCATCAAAGTGGTGATACAGGAGTAAGCGAAATATGGGTGATAAAGAAAATCCACATAAGAAAGTAGAGATGACACCCCAGCGTCTGAAAGGATTCCGCGACCATATGCCCGCCACTATGATTGTGCGGCAACATGTGATAGACGCTCTGCGCGGAATCTTTGAGATGCATGGCTTTGCTCCCCTTGAGACGCCGGCTATCGAATATGCGGCTACGCTAGAAGGCAAATACGGCGAGGATGAGAGGCTGCTTTACAGGTTTGAGGACCAGGGTAAGAGGCGAGTAGGCTTGCGCTACGACCTTACGGTGCCGCTCGCCCGCGTGGTCGCTATGCACCTCAACGACATACAGCTTCCCTGGAAACGCTACCAAATCAGCCCTGTGTGGCGCGGCGATAACCCGCAGTTTGGGCGTTACCGAGAGTTCTACCAGTGCGACGTAGATATTGTGGGCGCCGCCTCTATACTGGCTGACGCCGAAATCCTCTCCATCTACGGCGAGGTGATGGAGCGCCTCGGCTTCACCGATTATCGCGTGCTGATCAACCACCGCAAGCTGATGTCGGGGTTGGCGAAAGCGGCTGGCATACCTCCGTCTGATGCGGGCAGCGTCTTCCGTGCGCTCGATAAACTGGGCAAGATCGGGCGCGAGGGCGTACGTGGTGAGATGCAGAAGGCAGGTCTGCCTGATCAAGTGGTGTCGAAGACGCTCGACCTCTTTCTGTCGCGCTCCGAAGTGCATAGCGCCACTGATAACCTGACGCTGCTAAGTGAGCTCTCTGAGCCGCTCAAGGACGACGCTGAGGCTAAGCAAGCGCTGGCCGATCTGCGGCAATTACTTGAAGCGCTCCCTTACATGGTGGCTGCTCCTGACCGCTTCCGCCTTGATGTCACCCTGGCGCGCGGCCTGGACTACTATACGGGGCCTGTTTATGAGGTGCTGGTTGATGAGCCGAAGATAGGCGCGCTCGGCGGCGGAGGGCGCTATGACAAACTAATGTCCCTTTTTTCGGGACGCGATCTACCGACCACCGGCGGCTCATTCGGCCTGGAGCGTATTATTGATGTGATGATAGAGTTGAGGCTAGTCGAGCTTGAGGCTACTACGAGCCAGGCGCTGATCACCCTTTTTGATACCTCTGCGAATAGCGTAAGCACATCACTTGAGCTAGCCGGTGAGCTGCGTTCAGCAGGGGTGCCATGCGAGGTCTACCTGAACCCTGGCGATAAGCTGGGCAAGCAGTTCGCTTACGCCGACCGACTTGGCATGCCATTTGCAGTGGTGATCGGACCGGATGAACTCTCATCCGGCACAGTCACTGTGAAGAGCCTCAAAGCTCCACCACCCAACCAGCAAACCCTCCCACGTGCGGAAC
>JADMIH010000102.1 GCA_015478675.1 Chloroflexota bacterium
TGGGAGAACAACTGTATCCCCTGTGCACTCAGCATGACTAAAGCCCCCTCTCCCACAAGGGGAGAGGGGGTTTGGGGGTGAGGGCGGGAGAGGGCGGGAGAGCGCGGGTGGCGCTGCACCCTCACAGATACCCCAAGGAGATTGCTCCACTCCTACTCTGAACAGTTACTGAGCTAAATTGCTTTCGCATGCAATCGGCAATTGTGCTATACTTTGAGTAAAGCGCATCGCTCTCTTGCTCATGAAGAAGCTTCAGAGCAACGGCGGCGCAGTACAAGCACAAAGGAGTGATGAGAGTGAGTGGTGAGAGCAGTGGAGGGATACCGAGGTCGCCGGAGGCGCAAGAGCCTTACGTGCGCGAAGAGCTTGACCAGGACCTTGTAACGCACAGGGGGGACTACAGGGCGGCGAGTCAGAAGAAGCATGATACAGCCGACGGCAACAGGATGCACCTGGGCGCTGTTGATGACGAAGTAGTGCCGGTTGTGCCTCCTATGTCGGGGCCTGCGGACCTTGTTGGCGAGAAAGACATTGACGCTCAGGGCAACGAGACGGGCGATACCGAAGTGGGAGAGGAATTGATAGACCCGCGCGACAGTTTGACGCCGGGGTAGTATTGCTTGCATTTTGTATGTAGCTTCGCGTCTTGAGAGTATGGAGGATAGCAATATGGGCACGCTAGACGTGCTGGACCAACCGGTGACGAGCAATGTCGCCGCACGCCCTGACATAGTAAACGACTTTTCGATAGTAATCGCCACAGTCAACGGCTCTGGAAGCCAGACTGCCAATGGCCTGCTGGCACGCACTGTCTTCAAAATGGGGATACCCGTTGGCTCCAAGAACCTTTTCCCTTCCAACATCGCCGGCTTGCCAACATGGTATACCATCCGACTCAGCAAAGAGGGATACGTTGCTCGGTGCGACGTGGCTGAGGTGCTTGTCGCCTTCAACCCGGCTACCGCTGAGGAAGATTTGGCGACCGTGCCTCCCGGCGGCGTGTGCCTCTATCCTGACGATATGAAGCTCGCCAACTCACGTACAGACGTGACTATGTACGCGCTGCCGGTCAAGGAGCTCGTGAAGCAGGCGAACATCGACCCCAAGCTGCGAGACCTGGTTGCTAACATGGTCTACGTGGGCGCGCTGGCATACCTTCTGGGCTTCGAGGTGGATGATCTGCGCGAAGGGCTGATGTTTCACTTCAAGGGCAAAGTCCGCGCCGTTGACATGAATGTGAATATGATCAATATGACGATTGACTGGTGCCGCGAGAAGCTTACTAAACAAGACCCCTACCGCGTGCAGAGGATGGAGGGGAATAAAGGTCTCGTGATGGTTGATGGTAACACGGCGGCTGCGCTGGGGGCGATTTTCGGCGGTGTCACTGTTGCCGCGTGGTACCCGATTACCCCGTCAACCAGCCTGGTTGACGCGCTAAACGAGTATTTGCCTCAACTGCGGCCCGCAGGGGAGAATGGCGAGCAAAAGTATGCGATTGTGCAGGCCGAAGACGAGCTTGCGGCTATAGGGATGGTGCTCGGCGCGGGGTGGGCAGGTGCACGAGCTATGACGGCCACCTCCGGCCCCGGTATTTCCCTGATGACGGAGTTTGCGGGTCTGGGCTACTTCGCGGAGCTTCCGGGCGTTATCTGGGATATACAGCGCGTCGGCCCGAGCACAGGCCTACCGACCCGTACATCTCAGGGCGACTTGCTTTCTACGTACTTCCTGGGACACGGAGACACACGCCAGATATGCCTCTTGCCAGGCAATATGAAAGAATGCTTTGAGTTCGGCTGGCGGGCCTTCGACCTGGCTGACCGTCTGCAAACGCCCGTTTTTGTGCTGAGTGATCTTGACCTGGGCATGAACATGTGGATGACGGAGCCTTTCGACTACCCCGACAAGCCTATGGACAGAGGCAAAGTGCTCACCGATGAAGAGTTGCAGCGTGCAGGCGAGTTCGCCCGCTACGCCGACGTAGATGGAGACGGCATAGCATACCGCACCTTGCCGGGCAACAAGAACCCACTGTCGGCCTACTTTGTGCGCGGCACAGGACACAACCCGAAAGCGGTCTACAGCGAGCGCCCCGACGATTGGGATCAGAATCTGCGGCGGCTCGAACGCAAACACGAGACGGCACGCACGCTTGTTCCGAAGCCTGTGGTAGACAAGCGAGATGGGGCTGAGATAGGCATCATCTCTTTCGGCTCGACAGACTCGGCGGTAGAGGAAGCTCGCGACTTGATGCGAGAAGAAGGGACCGAGACGAGCTATATTCGGTTGCGCGCTCTGCCCCTTGAAGATACTCTCAAGGAGTTTGTGGCGGCGCACAAACGGCTATATGTGGTTGAGCTAAACGTGGAGGGGCAAATGCGCTCGCTGGTGCGACTATTCCTGCCGGAGAGGGCAATGGAGATCCGTTCAGTAGCTTACCTCGACGGTTTACCGTTAACCGCGAAGTTTGTGAAGGAAGCCATAATGGAACAGGAGAAACAATAATGGTAGCGACAACTACACCCACCGAGTCCGCTGGGGGGCGGAGCGACAAAGTCAATCTGGTTGGCCTGGAAAAAGGTGATTACAAGGGCCGCCCATCCACGCTATGCCAGGGCTGCGGCCACGATTCGATCTCCAGCCAGATCATCAATGTCGCCTTTGAGCTTTCGCTGCCGCCGTATAAAGTGATCAAGATGAGCGGCATCGGCTGCTCTAGCAAGTCGCCCGCCTACTTTCTCAATCGCTCGCACGGCTTCAACGCTTTGCATGGGCGTATGCCTTCGGTTGTGACAGGCGCATCGCTGGCGAACCGCACGCTCACGCCAATCGCGGTGAGTGGCGACGGCGACACCGGCTCAATCGGCCTCGGCCAGTTCAAGCACCTTGTACGCCGTAATGTACCTATGGTGTACATTATCGAGAATAACGGCGTTTACGGGCTAACAAAGGGGCAGTTCTCGGCCACAGCTGACGTTGGGCAGAAGCTAAAATATGCGGGGCTGAACGAGCTTCCGCCGATTGACCTCTGCATGGAAGCAATCATTGCGGGCTGCGGCTTCGTGGCGCGCTCGTTCGCAGGGGATGCCAGGCAGGTGCGCGAGCTTCTCAAAGCGGCGCTCAGTTACGAGGGCACAGCGGTGCTCGATATTATCAGCCCATGCGTGACATTCAACAACCATGAGGAATCGACCAAGAGCTATCCCTACGGCAAGGCCAACGAGGAGCGCCTGCATGACATCACCTTCATACCGAAGTTTGAGGAGATAAGCGTTGACTACCCGGAAGGCTCGATGATCTCGGTGAAGATGCACGATGGCCCGACGATTCAGTTGAAGAAACTCGACCGCGAATACGACCCCACCAAGAAGCAAGCAGCGATGGCCCTCTTATCGGAAGCCGAAGAAAAGCAGGAGTTCATCACGGGCCTTCTCTATATTAAAGAGGGGCGCGAGAGCTTACAGCAAGTACTCAGGATTCCGGCAAGTCCTCTCGCCGAGATGCAGGAGGGGGATCTGCGCCCGTCAAAGGATGCGCTTGCTCAGGTAATTGCGAGCCTCTAAACGAATACTGAGCAGATAATCTTGGAAGAACGAAGATACCGCGCTTACCTTTGTGGCGGCCCCAACTGCGGGCCCAAAGGCTCTCTGGAATTGCTTACCTACCTGAAGGAGGAAGTTGTGCGCGCAGGGCTTGCCGGCAGAGTTGAGGTCGCGGCCACAGGCTGCCAGGCGCATTGCGAGTCGGGGGTGACAATGGTGGTTTATCCGGGTAGGGTCTTCTACCAGCAGATGGACCGCATGCGGCTCCAGCGAATCATCGCCGAGCATTTCCAGGCAGGCGAGCCTGTAAAAGAGTACTTCTGGTCGGGGATCAGAAGGAGGATAATCCCAGGCGGGGCGGCCAGGCAAGGCAAGCCGCAGCCCGCGCCTCAGCAATTCAGAAGGGAAGAGCTCCGGCGGTCTCAGTCGGCCAAGCCGAAGCGCTCATATGAAGAAGTAGACGACTTCAAGTGGTAGATGCAGGCTTCATGGGTTATGGGGTGCCAATTCATAACTCCGCCTGAGGGGGATAGACCTCGCACCAAAAGGTACGGCGACCCCGCTGAACAACAGGAGTGCAAGGACCGCTATCAGGTGCTGATAAGGCAACTGTAGAGCGTAACCCGCAAAGACCAGCAACATCATGCCAAGCCCGGTGTTGGAGTTGGCAAAAGCGGTGTTGTTTGCATCGCCCGCGAAGGCAGTGAGCAAGGCGTAGACAAAGAGGCCCAGAGCCAGGGCATAAAGAGGCCAGGGGAGATAAAGGTTAAAGCCAAGCGACCAGGTGGCGAAAACGCCGGTAAAACCCTGATCGGTCAGCATATCTGCTACATTGGCCGCTGAGAAAAGGAGCACGAGCAGAAGAGGCGCTATCCAGCGCTTGCGGTGCCGCCACTGCCCGTTTGGGAGGGCGATGGCGGCGAAGAAGAGCAGAGGAGCCACCACTGCCACCAGCTCACCGAAGTCGCGAGCCGCAACAGGGTCAAGCGGTAATCTCAGGCCGAAATCTGAGATGCTTTGCTGAAGAACGTAGTAGTACCAACCGGCAAATGCCACCGCTACAAAAAGCACCGACAGACGCGCCGCGCGAGCAGCATCTCCGCGTGATAAGAAGTAGATCGCCAGGCTCCATACTGCTATCAGGGAGAGTATGTTGAAGCTGATGTTGAACCACACCTGATCGGGAAATAGCTGCAATGCGATGAAGAGCGAGTGTACTGTGGCTATAACGGCGAAGAGAGCCAGGTATATGCTGAGCGTTATGCGTACAACGTCGCCACGGCTGGAAGCATAGCTACCATAGGTGATAACCGATAGGAGGAAAAGAGAGGCTGCGAGCACGAAAGAGGGCGACAAGAGGAATATACCCACACGACCCAGATACTCGATAAAAGTGCGAGCAACACCCTGAAGTGGCGGTGCGGCAGCGAGGCGTGACACTGTTCTGCCGAGGAACCATTCAACGCCGCCCACAACAGCAAGAGCAATAGCGACGTAGCGGGCGAACCAGGCGCGCTCTTCCATCTCAGCGGCCCGTAAACTGTGCACGCTCGGCAAGGCCCCAGATGAAGAGCATGCCTATCCCGTAGAGGAGCGACTCGCGGGTGGAGTTGCTGCCCCGTGTGAATGCAAAGATCGCGGGTATGGTAAGCACAATAGTGATGCCATAAAGAAAGTGCACCCAGCGCGCAGGAGCCATGCCAGCCAGCACAAGGGCCATGCCGACGATTCCCTCAAGCACAAAGAGGCCAACGGCGATAGCGAGAGCGCCATTATAGCTGGCGTCGGGCGGCTGGCGGCGAATAAAGTTGAACAAACCCCAGAGGCCCACCAGCAAGGCATACAGACTAATCATGTTGGCTATCGTGTTATGTATCTCTACCATAAGCTCTCGTTCGCTCTCCTCAAGGCAGGAAATATAGGGGGAAGGTCGCGACTTCTTCAGCGCCGCACTGCTAACAATCTAACACATGCGGGTGCTAGCGTCAACGGGGATTGTGATAAAATTTGCATTCCGGCGACACAGGCGAGTATAATTGAAGCGAGAGGGCATGCCGGAGGCGGGTAGTATGAAGATGTACAAGGCACGGCTCCAGGGCAGCACGCGCTTAGCGGCAGTAAGTAGCACAGCCAGGTCGCATCTCCTGGGGCGTGAAGGCACATTGAGCGTTGACGGGCTAGACGCCGCGATACGCGGTCTGGGCGTCGCCACGGTTGTCATCCTGAGCCTCATCGGTTATGGCAAGGGAGGCGGGGCCACAGCGAGCGATGTTGTTGACCCCGTTGCCATCTCTGCCGGGCTTGTGCTATACAACCTCCTGGTAATTACTGCCTTCGGTGTGCCGTGGCGGCGCGGTCCTGGTTTCTCCCTTTTTATTGTGGATTGGGTTGTGGCCTCAGTAGCTGTGCTGCTGACAGGCGGCTTCTTCAGCCCGTTCATCATTCTCTACTATTCCCTTGCAATAGGCGCGGCGCTGCGGGTTGGGCTGCGCCGGTCGCTCCTCCTGGTGGCGGGTTGCGCTGTAGTCTACATCACCCTGAGCCTGGATAGCCCGGCCTCAGCGGGAGCAACCAAACTGCCTGTGTTAATCGTTGAGGTTACTTCGTTGCTCATGGTAGTTGTGACCGCGGTCGGTATGAAACGTGCGGTTGAGGTGGAAGCACGCAAGGTGGAGCTTGAGGAGCAATCTGCGGCACAGGTGCGCCTCCTCAACAGCCTGACGAGCACAGTGCTGCAAGCGTCGCCCGACCTTGAGAAGGTCATGCGCACAGTGGCTGCTGTATCGAGCGAAGCGCTACAGGCAGACAGCGGCCTTACACTTCTGCTGGAGGCGCGACCTGTAGCGCTTCAAGGAACGCCGCGCACGCTTGACACAGACAACGTTTTGCTTGTCTCCGACAGAGAGCCGAATCCCACATATATCTCCAGTTGTGAGCGTACGCTCCTTGAGAAGGTGGTGAGGAGACAGTCGCCTGTGCTTGTACAAGACACACGCAATGAGCTCGGCTACGCATCCGGCCAGGCATACCCAGGGCTAGAGAGGGCGGGGTGCGCTGTGCGCGCAGTGGCCTGTGTGCCTTTCCTACTTGGCGGTGGGGTTATCGGCGCGCTTTTCGTAGGCAGGTACAAAGCTGAGCCTTTCACAGAGGTAGAAGTGGGCTTGCTCACCGCAATCGGCCAGCAGATGGCGGTTGCTGTGCGCCTTGCGCGGCTCTATGAGATGGAACGGGAAAAGGCGGTGCGCTCACAGGAACGAGAGCGGTTGGAGCGCGACTTACTCTCGATGGTATCACACGAGCTGCGTACTCCGCTGACGGCTATCAAGACATGTGTCGGCGCGCTCACCGACAGAGCACCGGAAAGCACAATAGCAAGCAACGAAATATCAACTAAAGAAAGGCTTATTTTAAACATCGGCAGGAGCACTGACCGCCTGATAAATCTTGTGAACGAGTTGCTCGATATGGGCCGCCTCCGAGCGGGGCGCGTTACGCTGAATGTGCAGCAGCTGAATATGGGGGAGGTAATCACGGAGCTAGTTCATCAGGTGAAGCCGCTGCTCGATGCCCGCAATCAGTCGCTCACACTTGACTTACCTATTGCCGATTCGGCACGCTGGCAGAAGCTGGCTGTGCTTGCCGACAGGAGGCGCATGGAGCAGGTGCTGCTGAACTTGCTCTCCAATGCCAACAAGTACGGCGCGGCTGGCGGTAATGTAACTATGGGCGCGACGCCGCGAGAGGGTGTAGTGAAGATTTTCGTCTCTGACGACGGGCAGGGAATACCGGATGTCGAACAGCAGAGGATATTCGAGAAGTTTTACCAGGGCACGGCGTCCAGCAGCGGCGACAACAGGCCCGAAGGCGCCGGGCTTGGCCTGGCGATAGCACAGTCGATCGTCGAATTGCACGGTGGGCAGATAGGGGTCTATAGTAGGCCGGGAAGAGGCAGCACATTCTCCTTCACACTACCGGAAGGCACCGGCGCATCGGTGCGAGCAAGGATGCTGCGCATGAATCCAATTACCGGGCCACTTGATGTTATTTCTGAGCCAACGATAAGGACCTCCCCATGAAAATACTGGTAATTGACGACGACCCTGATGTTGTTGAAGCGATTATTCTTTCCTTTGCCCTACAGTGGCCTGAAGCCCAGATCGTCTCTGCCTCGGATGGGAAAAGTGCGATCACCACTTTTAACAAGGAGAATCCTGATGTGGTGCTGCTGGACATAGCTTTGCCCGATATTGATGGGTTCGAGGTACTGCGCAAGATTCGCGAACGCGCTGATGTGCCGGTGCTGATGATTTCTGCACGGGGGGAAGAGGTAGACAAAGTGCG
This sequence comes from Chloroflexota bacterium, assembly GCA_015478675.1. The sequence goes on from JADMIH010000102.1 coordinate 7,887, forward strand.
TGGGCTAGAGCTAGGGGCGGATGACTACGTTACCAAGCCGTTCGGCTTTTTTGAGCTGTCGGCGCGGATAAAAGCCGTGATGCGGCGGGCACAGGCGCTTCCACCGATCAGTGGCGGTGGTAAGTTCGAGGCGGGTGCGCTTGCGATCAACTACGCCACACACCAGGTCTATATTGATGGCAAGCCGGTGAAGTTGACGCCTATTGAGTATAAGCTGTTATACCAACTGACGAGAAACGCGGGCCAGGTGTTGCTGCACGACCAGCTGTTGACGAAGATCTGGGGGCCGGAGTACCTGGGCGAGCTGGACTACCTGCGAATCTACGTCAGGCGTTTGCGAGAGAAGTTGGAGCCGAATCCTCAGCAGCCGGTGCAGATTTTGACGGAGCGGGGCCTCGGATATCGTTTCAATGCCGAGGGCTAACGGGCCACCTTTGGGAAGTGGCCGGGCCACTTCCGCCGGATGCTGAGAGCAGATGGAGCCAATCGCCACAGGAACCGAGAGCCAGGCGTGCTGCGTATAGCCCTGGACACCACTTTTGCGGGTGTAAACCAGACAGGCGTAGGCCTGTACTCTCACAATCTCGCCGCGCAAATGAGGGATCTTTCTATAAGCAGAGGGGCGAGAGTGCGCTGCTATGGCCCTGCATGTGGACTTTCTGAAACGCCCGGCAACGCCCTGGGAACGGTGCAGGAGTGGCCTATCTACACGCAGGTGGCCATGCCGCTTTTGCTGGAGCGTTATGCGCCGCATATTGTACACTCCACGTCGCACCTGGGGCCGCTTTGGGGGCGTGGCAGGCTGATCGTGACGGTACACGATCTTATCTTCAGGCGCTATCCAGAGGACTACAATCCAGGCTGGCTGGCAATTACCAAAGCTCTATTGCCGCAGGTGCTGGCGCGTGCCGCAGCTATGATTGCCGACTCTCAAACCACAAAGGCTGATATTGAGCGCTACTACGGTATAGATGAAGCAAAGATACGAGTAATATATCCTGGCATTGACGAGGGTTATCGCCGTAGTACGGCGGGTCATGCTGAGGCGGGGCGCATTCGCGAAGCGTTGGGGCTTGGCGGAGAGAGATACATCCTTTGTCTGGGGCCCTGGGTACAGCGCAAAAACCTGGGGGTGGTGGTAGAGTCGCTTGCTCCGCTATTGGAGCGTGTGCCTGACGTGCGGCTGGTGATCACAGGCAGCAGGCCGCGAGGGATGAAGGGGCAAAGCGTTGATGTGCTGGTAAGGCACTTGCCAGCCGCCGCCAGAGAGCGAGTGCATACAGCAGGCTACCTGCCGGCAGAAGAATTGAGGGGCTTGCTCGTAGGAGCGGCGGTCCTTGCCTACCCATCACGCTTTGAGGGTTTCGGGCTGCCACCTGTTGAGGCAATGGCGGCAGGCGTGCCGGTCGTGGTCGCAAAGACGCCGGTTTCGTTAGAGGTGACGGGCGGGGCTGCCCTTATTGCCGATCCTGATGCGCCACAGGAGTGGGCAGGAGCCTTCGAGCGCATCCTCACCGACCCGGCGAAAGCGGCGCAGCTAAAAGAGGCAGGCCGAAAAAGGAGCGCTCTCTTTTCATGGGAGCGATGCGCTCGTGAGACTGTTAGGCTCTACTGGGAGGTGATGCGTGAAAGGCTGGCGGCAAGGGTAGTGGATGGTGGGTAGTGCGTAAGCGGGGATGAAGGTCTTCCACCCAAAATCACTCACCTTTCACCAGGCGGTTTTTATATGAAGAATTAAGCATTTTAGCATGCGAAATCTTGCGTAGAAGCTATACAGAGCGTATTATGTACGCTATAATACATTGAGTGCCGCGTGGCAGGCGCGTGGCGGCTTGCAGAGGAGGATGGTTATGGTAGTTGGTGAAACGCTTGAGCTATATATTGTATTCGGCTCGATTCTCTTCTCAATTTTCCTGCTGGTCGTAATTGACCGCATAGGTACTGTGCGCAACCGGCTAGAAGATGATGAGGAGGAGTTGTAATGGCTAGAGCAGCACGCTCGCTCACAGGCAGGCTACCACGCTTCCCACGTCCCGGCGACATGATGGAGAAAATGCCACCTGGCATGCGCAAGCGTGCAGACCAGGGTGCGGAGCTTGGCAAGCGTACCTGGGAGGATGTAAAAGGGTCCATTGTTCGCAACGGCTGGCCGACCTCGGTACGTGGCCGTTCCCTTGCCATCATGAACAGCGTCTTCCTTCACTTGCACCCTATACGCACTCGCCCAGACGCTATCAAGATGACCTACACCTTCGGGTTGGGGGGCATCTCATTCTTTCTCTTTCTGATGCTGACCCTGACGGGTGTTCTCTTGATGTTTTACTATATACCTTCCACCGACCAGGCGTGGCAGACGATGCACCAAATTCAGGAGCAGCAGCCTTTCGGCTTCCTGCTGCGTAACATGCACCGATGGGCTGCTCACGGCATGGTAATCACAGTCTTTTTACATATGTGCAGAGTTTTCTACACAGGGTCGTTCCGCGCGCCACGCCAGTTCAACTGGGTAATAGGCGTGATTTTGCTGGTGCTGACCTTCCTGTTGAGCTATACAGGGTATCTGCTGCCCTGGGATCAGCTGGCGCTATGGGCAGTAACTGTGGGCCTCGGCATCGCCAAGGCAACGCCTTTCATCGGGGACCAGGTGCAGTTCTTCCTGGTAGGGGACAACAGTATAGGGCAATCTACCCTTATCAGGTTCTACACGCTTCATGTAATCGCGTTACCGTTGGTGCTGGCGGTCTTTCTGGCTGTACACTTCTGGCGGATACGCAAGGATGGTTTCTCTCGCGGGCTGACCTTTACATCTCGCGTTCTGGAGCAGCCGGATACGCGTACGGCCGGAGCGAGGGCCGCAGGGCAGCCAAAGTAGGAGGCTTGTATGGCAACAACTGGAGATAGGCTGACGACCCAGGAGCCAAACGTCACCCTTCAGAAGGGCTCAAAAGTCCTCACACCACCGACGCGGAACCGGCCTTCCACCCCTGCTGAGCAGGAAGCCGATACAGTGCAGGTGTGGCCTCACCTGGTGGTGATCGAGTTCCTTGGGGCTATCATAATCACAATCAACCTTGTGCTGCTGGGCACACTGGTAAATGGGCCTCTGGCCGACCTTGCCAACCCTGACAAGACGCCGAACCCATCCAAAGCGCCCTGGTACTTCCTCAACCTGCAAGAACTGCTGTTGCATATGGACCCCGCGCTGGCAGGAGTTATCGTGCCGAGCGTGGCCCTCGGCCTCATTGCTATAATCCCGTATGTGGATCGGGGCACGAACGGTCTTGGCATATGGTTCTATAATAAGCGCGGGCGGCAGATAGCTGCTTTCTCGGCGATCTACAGCATATTGGTTACGGGCGCTCTCATCGCACTGGATAAGATAGTTGGGCTGAAGCCGACGTTCACGATTGCTCTTGCCACAAGCGACACGAGCAGGCCACCAGGCAACCCGGGAGCGTTAGCATGGCTGACCGATATGGTTAGCGGGATAGTGGGGGGCGCCAGCGTGCAAGAGGCTCATGCGACCACTTCGGGTTTACTGGTCAATGTGCTGGCGGGCTGGGTGGCTCCCACACTTTTGATGCTCATCTCCATCGCGGGGTTGATGCTTCTGCTGAGGGTGGTCTTCAAGAACCTGACGCTGAGTGAAATGGTGATAGGGCTTTTTACAGGGTTCGTGATCGTCTACGCTGTGCTGACCTTCGTGGGCACGGCGATGCGAGGTCCAGGTATGGACCTCTTCCCGCCCTGGGCAGTACCGCCCGGCTCGACGGGCTAAATAAGTTGTTTATGGTTGTGCGCTGCGCCTACTGTAGAAGGTAACGCACAAAATTGAAAGGGAGTTGGAAAATGCAAGTTGCTGATAAAACCGGGACGGGCGAAACGCTTACGCCTCGCACCGGAGTGGAAGGGGCGGCGCGCCTCGAAGATACAGCAGGGGGGCGGGTGGTGCCCACGGCGCCAAGACGCGATTTCCTCAAGTGGAGCCTCTTCGGGTCGCTGCTCCTGATACTGGGGGGGTTTGGGAAGTCGTTTCTGGACTATTTTTACAACAGAAACGTAGGCACCTTTGGCGGTAAAGTGGCAATGCCTGGCACGCTGGCTGACTACCCGGTTGGCAGCGTAACAAGGATACGGGAAGGCAAGTTCTACCTGTCGCACGTGCCGGAAGGGCTGGTTGCCCTTTACTGGAAGTGCAAACACCTGGGTTGCACGGTGCCATGGAAGCCCGATGAAAGCTTTCAGGGTAACTCGGGGATATTCCACTGCCCATGTCATGGCTCTATATACCTGCGTACGGGACAAAATGTGGCAGGCCCCGCCCCCGCACCGCTCGATCTGATGGCAATAGAAATCGCGGGCGGCAAGATCACAGTGAACACAGGTAAGATCACTACAAGGGTGCAGTGGGAGCCGACCCAGGCCACGAAGGTATAACTTCACTTCCATAGCAATAAAGAGCTTTAAGTTGCGCGCGAGTCGTGAGGAGACTTAAGGCTTACCACCCAGAGGACCACATTTTTCGAGGGAGGAGATATGCGGGATAAGATCGTTCTGGGCGTGACACTTGCCATTGTTTTGCTGCTGACGCTCGTGATGTACAGCCTGGTTGACACCCAACGAGGGCCGGCGACGCAGGCAGCTAGCCTGGCAGCAAAAGTCGCCAACGGCACGCGGCTATACGCACAGTATTGTATTCAGTGCCACGGCCCGTTGGCGGAGGGGTGCATCGGCCCTGCCCTCAACCGTGCCATTTGGCGTCCGAAAACCGAAACCGGCGCTCCGAACTCCACCTATGATGAGGCATCAACTGATTTCATCAAAAACACGATAATAACAGGCCGCAACTCGAACCAGCCTGGCATCCAGATGCCGGCGTGGTCAACGAGGAACAACGGCGCTTTGAACGATCAAGAGATAGATGATCTTGTCGCCTTTATTCAGAATGGCGATTGGAGCAAGGTGCTGGAGAACGCATCATCTTCCACCGGCCTTCAAGAGGACCTCCCCACCTACAATGGATTCAATGATAAGGTGAGGATAGCGCAAGTCAAGCAGGTTATGCTCGCCAAGGGGTGCCTCAACTGCCACGCGCTTGGTAAAGGGGGCGGGCGCATTGGCGCGCCGCTCGACGATGTAGGGAGCAGGCGCACGGCGGATTGGCTACGAACCTGGATTAAGGACCCCAAGTCGGTTCCGGCCTCGCAGCGGGGCCCAAACCTGTGGCTGGTGGGTCCGACGGCTACCTTGCCACCAGCGCCGGGAGCCGCACCCAATCTGACGCCCGCACCCACAGCGCAAGCATACCCTATGAACGCGACATACATGCCGACGATACCGATGACGGACGCTGAGCTAAATCTTCTCGTTGATTATCTGTCGCATGCTCGCACAAGCACACGATAGGGCTAGGAACTGTGGACTAAGGATTATTTTCGTTGCTGGCGGCGGCCCTGAGAGGCGCAGGTTACTGTAAAGCAAAGGGCGTTGAAAAAGGATGCATAGCGCTTCAGAGCTGGGGCCCCAGGTGGAGGACTCTTTATGGCAGCCTTGAGCAGCCTTTATCGCAAAGCGGAGGTCAAAATACGGCTGACGGCTCGTGGCAAAGCCGTGGCGATGCTTGGCATGCTCTTATTGATCGGCGGGTCGTTGAGCGTCTTTAATGTGCCCTTGGCTTCATCGGCGGCCAATGACGTGAGTGTAGTGCACATTGCCGAGGCGGTGCCGACCGACCCGATGTCGCCGCTCTGGGACAAAGCGCAGGAAGCGCAAGTACCACTCAGCGCACAGCAGATCTACCAACCGGGCGGCGGCACAACACGCCAGGTGTTGGTCCGAGCGCTCGAGGACGGCCAGACGGTTGGCTTCCGGGTTTCGTGGGATGACGACACACGCAACGACACGGTAGGCGCAGTAGCCACAGATGCAGCCGCTATACAACTACCGATAGACCCTACGCACCTTCCGTACCAGTGCATGGGGCAAAGCACGAGCAAGGTGAACATCTGGCAGTGGAAGGCTGCACTTGAGCGGGAAAGTATTGACGCGGGGGCATCGGCCAACATAGTGAGCGCAGGTGTGCGTAACCTGACAAGCAACGGCATTTGTAAGGCCGTGGATACTCCAGGTCTTGAGCCGCAGGTGCGCTCCTTTTATGATGGCAAGC
>JADMIH010000103.1 GCA_015478675.1 Chloroflexota bacterium
GGTTGTGCTGCCGCACCGGGTATTTGGGCGTCCGGTTCGCCTTTGCAATCATTGACTTCTTAGCCATTTTTTCTCCTCTTGAGCTAGGGGGTGGAAAAGAGTCTGCTACTGCCCCTTCTGGAAAGGCATTCCCAGCAGCTGAAGCAGGCGACGCCCTTCTTCATCATTCTGGGCTGAGGTCACAATCACGATCTCCATGCCCCGTATTTTGTCTATCTTGTCGTAGTCAATCTCGGGGAAGATCAACTGCTCACGCAGGCCGAGGCTGAAGTTGCCGTGCCCATCGAACGAGCGGGCCGACACGCCTGAGAAGTCGCGCACACGAGCCATTGCCACGTTCACGAACTTGTCCAGGAAGTCGTACATGCGATTGCCGCGCAGAGTTACCATTACGCCAATCGGCATCCCTGTACGCAACTTGAAGGCTGCGATAGACTTTTTGGCGCGGGTGATAACCGCCTTCTGCCCTGTTATGAGGCCGATGTCGTTGGCGGCGTTGTCGAGGGCCTTGGCATTCTCACGCGCCTCGCCGCCCATGCCGATGTTGATCACGATCTTCTTGACCTGGGGCACTTGCATACGGTTGGTATAGCCAAACTCGCTCTGCAAGGCGGGTACAACTTCGTCCAAGTAGCGCTGCTTGAGGCGTGAGACTCGTGGAGCCTCACCCGACACATGCCCATTCCGGCTGCCATCTGCTGAGGCCTGTGCCTGAACAGTGCCCGCGCCTTGATCTTGCGGGGCAGCAGCACGGCCCTGTTTGCCACCACGACTACTTTGCTGCTTGTTATCTTGATCTGCCACTCTTTGTATTCTCCTTAGCTATACGGCTGGTCTCCCATCGGGTTTCAGCCTTGCTGCCGAGCTTCGCACCTTGTGTAAACGAGCTGGAACCCGGCCCTCTATTTTATGCTTACCGCCTGCCGCCCCACTTCTCTTGCGAGGCGTCGCGGTCGAATAGCTCACCACAGTGATGGCAGAGGCGCACCTTCTGTCCGTTGGGCAGATAGGCATGCCCGATACGGGCGCCATGGTCGCAATTCGGGCAAACCACCATCACCTTACCGGCGTACATCGGAGCTTCTTGCTCGATTACCCCTGCCTGGCGCGCCCCTGAGCGGCCTTTGGTGTGCTTCTTGACTATATTCACACCTTCTATAACTATTTTGTTGTCGGCGGGGTGTACTTCGCGCACGCGCCCGCGCTTCCCTCTATCTTTGCCGGTTATCACCAGCACTGTGTCATCTTGCTTGATCTTCATTATCTTCTCCGTCGAAGGCCAGTGGCCCCGGCCTTCAATCATAACTCGGCTCGTATCTTCTACAGCACTTCCGGGGCGAGCGATATGATCTTCATAAACTGCCGCTCTCGAAGCTCACGGGCTACGGGGCCGAAGATGCGTGTGCCACGCGGGGCGTTCTGCACATTGATAATAACAGCCGCATTGTCGTCAAAGCGGATGTGAGAACCATCGGGCCGCTTGTACTCTTTAGCTGTGCGTACCACTACCGCGCGCACCACTTCGCCCTTTTTTACTGTGCCGCCTGGCGTGGCGCTCTTCACTGCTGCGATGATCACATCACCCACGCCGGCGTACTGCCGCTTCGAGCCGCCCAGAACACGTATGCAGAGGATCTCTTTGGCCCCGGTATTGTCGGCTACTCGGAGCCGGCTTTCCTGCTGAATCATCTTCTCTCTCCCTCTTTGGGATTCCGGATACGCACTCTTTGATTAGAGGCAAAGCTCCAAAATCCAGGCTCCTTATACCCGCTCTGCACGTCGTATGATTTCCACTACGCGCCAGCGCTTGCGCTTGCTCATAGGGCGGCTCTCGATTATCCGCACTGTATCGCCGATTGCGCTCCCCATCTCGTCATGGGCCATAAACTTGACCGACTGGCGGATGACCTTCTTGTATATAGGGTGCGTCTTCGACCTCTCTACCGACACGACCACTGTATTCTGCATCTTGTCAGATACCACGCGGCCAACTTCGGCGCGGCGGGTGCGAAGATACTCAGGGAGGCTGCTCTCGCTGGGGGCAGCTTTTGCAGAAACGGGTGGGGGGGCGGCCTCGGTGGTCGTTGCGGCGGCCTTCCTGGGCTTCCTGGTTCTAGCGGCGGGCGCCTTGGGGGTATCGTTGTTCCCCAGCACAGATCCAACCGCTCCGCTTACCGCTTCGCCTACCGACCCAAGCGCGCCGCCCACTGTATCGGCGAAGCCGCTTAGTAAGTTCTTATCTTCGTTTGCCATGTAAGTTGTGCTCCTAAATATCGGATGTTGGCTTTCCGGGCATCGCCCAAAGTCCAGCATTCACGCCTGGTTTGCCAGTTATTTGTTACGCCCGAACAATGCACGCCGTCGAGGCGCCTCTTGCAGAGCTACAGGCGCGGCCTCTTGAGGCTCCAATTCTGCGCCGCCGTACATCCTCATAAGCTCACGCTCGCGCAGCGCAGTCATCAGCCTGGCGATGTCCTTCTTTACTGCTGGGATCCGCTGGTGGTTCTTAATCTTGCGCGTCGAAATCTGGAAGCGCAGATTAAACAACTCCTGGCGGCTCTCATCAAGTGAGCGCTTGATATCGGCCTCAGACATATTGCTTATCTCGTCAGTTTTCATCGTTTATTCCTCACCCTCGATGGCTTCCAGCTCGGCCTCAGCCACAGCCACGCCCTCCGCGATACGCGTGACAAAGCGCGTCTTGATCGGGAGCTTATGCCCTGCCTTACGCATAGCCTCGGCAGCCACATCTTCGCGCACCCCCGATAGCTCAAAGAGCATACGGCCCGGCTTGACTACAGCCACCCAGTGATCGGGCGCGCCCTTACCCGAACCCATACGGGTTTCAGCAGGCTTGGCTGTCACACTCTTGTCGGGGAAGATGCGTATCCACACCTTACCACCGCGCTTGATGTGCCCTGTGATGGCGCGACGAGCCGACTCGATCTGCCTGCTGTCAATCCAGGCGACCTCAAGCGCTTGCAGACCATACTCGCCAAAGGCTACGCTGTTACCGCGCTGCGCCAATCCTGCACGCCGTCCGCGGTGCTGCTTGCGATGTTTTACTCTCTTGGGCATCAACATGGCTGTTACTCTGCCTCACCTTCACTGGTTGTTTCGGTAGCCGGAAGCGTCTCAGGCACGGGCGGTGCGGGCATCACGGGCGGCGCGGGCGTCTCGGCCTGGTACTGGGTGCCTGCGCCTGTCGGGTCGCTGGCCGAGGAAGCAGGAGCTATGCGCTGGGGCAGAGGAGTTGTGCTCCCCTGAGCATGAGCGCGCCCACCCCCATCCATTCGCTCACGGCGACCACCTTCGGGGCGTGCGCCGCCACCTTCGGGCCGGTTATCGCGACGCTCACGCCGCTCGCGCTCAGGTCTCGGCTGAGCGACAGCGGCAGGGCGGTCCATCTGCAAGAGTGTGTCACCCTTGTGCTCGATCACGTCGCCCCTGTATACCCAGACCTTGACGCCGATGCGGCCATAAGTGGTGTGGGCGTGTACCTGCCCATAATCTATGTCGGCGCGGAGGGTGTGCAGAGGCACGCGGCCTTCTCGCTCCCAGACGGAACGGGCCATTTCAGCGCCGCCGAGCCGCCCGGAGATGCGCACTTTCACCCCTTTAGCGCCTGAGCGCATAGCGCGCATGACGGCCTGCTTGAGGGCACGTCTGTAAGAGACGCGGCGGTTCAGCTGCTCGGCGATGCTCTCGGCAACGAGGAAGGCATCAAGCTCAGGCTGCTTTATCTCTTCAATATTGATCTTGACCTTCTTGCCTGTGGTGGTCTCCAGCTCTTTGCGGAGAAGATCAACAGCCTGGCCGCCCTTGCCGATGACGATTCCCGGCTTGGCTGTGAATAGAGATACTTCTAGCTGGTTTGCTGAGCGCTGAATCTCGATGCGGGAAAGCGAGGCACCCGTCAGGCGCTTGCCCACCAGCTGCCGGATGCGTATATCTTCGTGCAGCATCTCTGTGTAGTCGCGGTCAGCGTACCAGCGAGACTGCCAATCTTTGATTACTCCGAGTCTAAATCCTACCGGGTGGACCTTGCGTCCCATTTTGCCTCCCCTGTTGGGGAATTATGAGTTATGAATTTATTGCTAATTGATAACTCATAATTCATAATTAAAGCTCCCTCTCCTCAACTACCACCGTGATGTGGCTCGTTCGCTTCAGGATCGGCGCGGCCATACCACGCGAGCGGGCACGAAAGCGCTTGAAGCTTGGGCCTTCATCGGCGTATATCCTCTTGATGAAAAGATCTTCGGGAGCCATCTGAAAGTTGTTCTCAGCATTGGCGGCTGCGCTTTTCACCACGTTCATAATTTCCTTAGATGCATGCTGCGGCATGAAACGCAGGATAGCGATTGCCTCGTCCACGCCCTTACCACGCACCGTGTCCATAACCAGCCGCACCTTGCGGGCCGAGCGATGTATGTACTTCGATGTTGCTTTTACTTCCATTATCTCTAATCCTCAACAGTTACGGTTCGCAAACGCAGGGTTTCTGCAATCCGGAACCTTCCGCATTTCACGAATCTACTTCAGCCGCGTGGCTCTCTCGGTGTGGTGTGCGTGGCCTTTATAGAAGCGAGTCAGGGCGAACTCTCCAAGCTTGTGGCCCACCATATTCTCGGTGACATAGACAGGGATGTGGCGGCGGCCATCATGCACGCCGAGGGTGTGGCCCACCATATCTGGCGTGATGCTGCTAGCGCGTGCCCAGGTCTTTATCAACCGTTTCTCATTCCTGGAGTTCATCCTGCGGATTCTCTCCTCCAGGTTAGCGTCCACGTACGGCCCCTTTTTCGAAGAACGAGTCATTTCTACTCCCTTACTACGATCTTGCGTCCTGGAGCGGGTCAGTTGCGTCAGGTAAAAGCCTGCTCAAAGATCGCTATCCAGAGCTATCTGGCTCCCTTGCCGCCTGCCTGCGGGCCACGGCGACGGCCACGAATAATAAGCTTGTCTGTCCGCTTGTTATTACGAGTACGATACCCCTGAGCGGGCTTGCCCCACTTGGTTTGAGGCTGGCCGCCGCGAGGGGCGCGCCCCTCACCGCCGCCGTGAGGGTGGTCAACAGGGTTCATCGCCGCGCCGCGCACTTCGGGCCTGCGGCCCAGCCAGCGCGAGCGCCCTGCCTTGCCTATACGAACGTTGCTATGATCAACATTGCCTACCTGCCCGATTGTTGCCTGGCAGTTGGCATGTACCATGCGCACCTCACCGGAGGGAAGGCGCACCTGGGCGTATGTCTCGTCACGGGCCATAAGCTGTGCTGAAGCGCCCGCGCTACGCACCATTTGGCCCCCTTTGCCGAGAGACAACTCGATGTTGTGTATCTGTGTGCCGAGTGGAATACGGTGCAGCGGCAAAGCATTGCCCACACGTATCTCTGCCTGGTCGCCCGACATGACGTTGTCGCCTACCTTGAGGCCGAGTGGCGCGAGCATATAGCGCTTCTCACCATCGGCGTAGTTGACGAGGGCTATGCGAGCCGAGCGGTTGGGATCGTACTCGATAGCAGCTACCTTGCCCGGTATGTTGAACTTATCGCGCTTGAAGTCTATGATGCGATACTGCTGCTTGTGCCCACCGCCGCGGTGCCGCGTGGTGATACGGCCCGTGTTGTTGCGGCCACCTGTGCTCTTTTGAGGCACAAGCAGCGATTTCTCGGGCTTCTTTTTTGTTATCTCCTCGAAGGTGGAGACGCTCATCAATCGGCGTCCCGGCGAGGTTGGATTGTACGTCTTTACCGGCATCGGTCTTCCCCTTTGGGGAATTATGAATTAGTAACTGTGAATGAGGTCACAGCCAATTCGTAATTCCCGGCTACACTTGCTCAAATGCTTCTATGCGCTGGCCGGGGGCCAGAGTAACAATAGCCTTCTTCCAGCCGTTACGATAGCCCCGAATACGGGTCTTCTCGCGGCGGCGTTTGCGGTGTACGTTCAACGTATTCACCGCCAGCACGTTCACGTCAAAGGCCTTCTCAACGGCCTCTTTGATCTGTATTTTGTTGGCTGTAGGGGCTACCTCAAAGGTGTACCGTCCCTGCGTCATCAGGTCAGTGTTGCGCTCGGTCATGACCGGGCGGCGGATTATATCATAAAGATGCGGCATCTTAGCTCTCTGACTCCTCAGTTGTATCCTCAGCTATTTGGGCCACTTCAGCGGTCGGCTCAAAAGCCACACTCTCTTCGGCCACTGCGGGGCTCGCAGCGCTTTCCTCTCCCCTGGGCGACATTGTTGCTTCGGTCTGCGCCATATCCGGTGTGGACACAACGCGTGTGACCTCCGGCGTTATCCGCATCATGACAGCGCCCGCTTCCGGGCTGCTGCCGTTCGTTCCATCACCTGCAAGGGTGAGTGAGCGGCGGCCACCATGGTTGCCAAGTATGCCTGTGACTATCTCCAGGGACGCCTTCGGCATGATTACGTAATCGTACTTGAGCATGTCTACAATGCTCAATAGATGCACGCTCATCGTCTTGACCTTGTGCAGGTTCGATGCTGCCTTCTCCAGATTGGTGTGACCTACAGGTATCATTATAAGAGCGGTCTTCTCGCCGACATTCAGCTTCACAAGCGCTTCAGCCATAGCCCTGGTGCGCGGCTCGATCTCGTCAAAGCTGTCCACCACCAGCAACTGGCCGTCGGCTGCCTTGGCAGAGAGGACCCCGCGAATAGCAATGCGCCGCATCTTGCGAGGCATATCCTGTACATAAGAGCGCGGGTGGGGGCCGAAGACTACGCCGCCATGCCTCCACTGAGGCGAGCGGGTCGAACCCTGGCGAGCGCGGCCCGTGCCTTTCTGCCGCCACGGCTTCTTGCCGCCGCCGCTCACATCAGCACGGGTCTTGGTATCATGTGTACCCTGGCGCGCATTAGCCTGCTGGCGCAAGACAGCCTGCTGTATCACCGCTATGTTAGGCGTAACGCCAAATATCGCATCGTCCAACTCTATTGTTTCGACCTCGCCCCCGGCCAGGTTATAAACTGTCGCTTGCACTGTAAGCTCCTTCATCGCGGGCCAGGGGTCCGCTCATTCTGATCCCTGATCCCTACGCCTTACTCTTTTTTGCCTTGCGAAGGATCACGCTGCCGTGCGTTGGGCCGGGCACTGCTCCTTTTACCAACAGCAGGTTGCGGTCGGCATCAATTGACACGACGCGAAGGTTATGCACAGTTACTCGGTCGCTGCCCATTCGCCCCGCCATTCTTGTGCCCTTGAAGACGCGGCCTGGCGTGGAGCCGGGGCCGATAGAACCTGGGTGTCGCTGCCGGTCCGACTGGCCGTGCGTGCGCTGGCCGCCATGAAAGTTGTGGCGCTTCATGACGCCGGCGAAGCCTTTACCTTTGCTCGTGCCTATCACATCTATCAGCTCGCCCTGGGTGAAGATCGTCACGTCAATACGCTCGCCCAGCTTCACATCCGTGCCCTCGGTATCAGAAGGAATCTCTTGTAGATGCCGCACGAGAGGAAGCCTTTTTTTGCGTAAATGGCCGCGTTCAGAGCGCGACAGCTTGCTCTCCTCGGTTTCTGTCCAGCCGACTTGAACGCCGTTATAGCCATCGCGCCCGGTCGTTTTGATCTGGGTGACAATGCACGGTCCCGCCTCAATAATGGTAACGCCGGTAGCAATGCCGCCCTCTTCAAATACTTGCGTCATCCCCAGCTTTCTACCCAGTAATCCCTTTATCATCTCGGCACTTACCCCTTCGGGGAATTATGAGTTATGGATTAATAATTATGAGCTATTGTAAGCCAGGCTTCTGTGAGCCACATGTGAGCTTACTATCAACTCGTAATTCATAATTCATAATTCATAATTCATAATTACTTAATCTCCACGTCCACGCCAGCAGGCAAATTGAGCCTCATCAGCGCGTTGATAGTCTTCTGGGTCGGCTCCAGGATGTCAATGAGGCGCTTGTGGGTGCGGATCTCAAACTGCTCCTGTGAGTCCTTGTCAATGAAAGATGAGCGGATCACGGAGAACTTCTCGATGCGTGTCGGCAGGGGCACGGGCCCGGCCACAAGCGCGCCGGTGCGCTCGGCAGTTTCAACGATCTGCTGCGCCGACTGATCGAGTATCCTGTGGTCGAATGCTTTCAGACGTATCCGTATTTTCTGCTTGGTGGCCATAATTTTCCTTAGACTCCCTGTTTATGATTGCTTGCACTCGTCAAGCTCACCTTTACCTCTGTTCTCAACTTATGCGGTACGCATCAGGTAAAACAATGAGGAATGAAACATCCGGTTTCATTCCTCATTGTTTTATGCTTTTGCCTTCTCCGTCAGCTCCTTGGCGATGGACTGCGGCACTTCCTGATAGTGATCGAACTCGAACGAGGACGACGCGCGCCCCTGGGTCATCGAGCGCAAATCTGTGGTGTAGCCGAAGAGGTTGGATAGAGGCACATAGCCACGCACCACCTGTGCGCCTGCCTTGCTCTCGGTCGTCTCGACGTGGCCGCGACGACTGTTGAGGTCGCCTATCACATCGCCCATGAACTGCTCAGGGGTGAGGATTTCAATGCGCATAATAGGTTCGAGGATCACGGACCTCCCTTTCTCCAGCGCTTCTTGCAGAGCAAGGGACCCGGCGATCTCGAAGGCCATTTCGTTCGAGTCCACCTCGTGATACGAGCCGTCTACCACAGTAGCCTTGATGTCCACCACAGGATAACCTGCGCGTCCCCCCGACTCCATCTTCTTCTGGATACCTTTGCCGATGGGGGCTATATATTCCCTCGGAATATTGCCGCCCACCACCTTGCTCTCGAAGACAAAGCCTCCACCGCGACTCATAGGCTCGAACTCTACAACCGCATCACCGAACATACCGCGACCACCGCTCTGCCTCTTGAAGAGGCCGCGTGCTCGCACGGGCTGGGTGATCGTCTCCTTGTAAGCCACTTGTGGGCGGCCACGGTTCGCATCAACTTTGTACTCACGAAACATACGGTCAAGGATCACTTCAAGGTGCAGCTCGCCCATGCCGGAGATAAGCACCTGTCCGGTATCCTCATCGGTTTTCACCTTGAAGGTGGGGTCCTCTTCCGCCAGGCGAATGAGGGCGTTGTCCATCTTGTCCTGGTCAACTTTGGTCTTAGGCTCGACCGAAATCGAGATGACCGGCTCGGGGAACTTGATGTTCTCCAGCACAATGGGGTTTGTGGGCTCGCAGAGGGTATCACCCGTGAAGGTCTCTTTAAGGCCTACGATAGCCGCTATATCGCCTGCATACACTTCCTGTATGTCCTCGCGATGGTTGGCGTGCATTTGCAGGAGGCGGCCTATGCGCTCCTTTTTATTCTTGGTGCTGTTGAGCACGTAGCTGCTTGAGGAAAACTTGCCGGAGTAAACCCGGAAGTACGCCAGGCGGCCAACGTAAGGGTCGGCTACAATTTTGAAGACGAGCGCCGCGAAAGGCGCGTTCTCATCTGTGGGGCGCTCGGTCCACTCATCCTCCCCTGGCACTATACCCTTTACCGGGGGCACATCCAGTGGCGAAGGCAGGTAGTCAAGCACAGCGTCGAGCAAGAGTTGCACACCTTTGTTCTTCAACGAGGAGCCGCAAAGCACAGGAACCAGGCGATTGTCTATGCAGGCGCGGCGCAGGGCGGCCTTTAGCTCGTCAGCGCTGATTTCCTCGCCTTCAAGGTAGCGAAGGGTTAGCTCATCGTCGCTTTCAGCGATCAATTCGATCATCTTCTCGCGATGAGCAGCAGCTTCCTGGACTATATCAGCGGGTATTTCGCTCGACTCCATCGTCGTACCGAGGTCGTCGGTGTAGATGTGCGCGCGGTTTTCGATAAGGTCTACAAGACCCTTAAAGCCGCCCTCTATGCCGATAGGAACCTGTATGGGCACAGGGGAAGCGCCGAGGCGATCCTTGATCATCTCTATAGTGTGCCAGAACGAAGCGCCGGTCCTATCCATCTTGTTGACGAAGCAGATGCGAGGCACGTCATAGCGGTCGGCCTGACGCCACACCGTCTCGGACTGCGGCTCAACACCCGCGACGGCGTCAAAGACCACCACGCCGCCATCAAGCACCCGCAACGAGCGCTCCACTTCAACAGTAAAGTCAACGTGTCCGGGGGTATCTATGATATTGACGCGATAGCCCTTCCACTCTGCGGTGGTAGCAGCAGCAGTGATTGTGATACCACGCTCGCGCTCCTGCTCCATCCAGTCCATCGTGGCGGAGCCTTCATGCACTTCACCGATCTTGTAGATGCGGCCTGTATAGTAAAGGATGCGCTCGGTGGTGGTAGTCTTACCGGCGTCTATGTGGGCTATGATCCCTATATTTCTTGTTTTATCCAGAGGAAAAGCTCTGGGCATATTATTTCTCCATCATACAGGGGTCAAGGATTCGGTACAGGCATTGATAGCTGGCTTCTATGACTAGAAGCCTCGACCCCTGATCTTAAGCCCCTAAAATCTGTAATGCGAAAATGCTCTATTCGCCTCAGCCATCTTGTGTGTGTCTTCTCGGCGCTTGATGGTGGTGCCGGTATTGTTTGCGGCGTCCATCAGCTCTGCGCTCAGACGATCAGCCATGCTCTTGCCACTCCGCTTGCGGGCGGCTCCGAGTATCCAACGAATTGCAAGCGACTGGCGGCGGTCACCCTTGATCTCTACAGGCACCTGGTAGGTAGCGCCACCGACCCGGCGGGGCTTTACCTCGATGACGGGGGTGGCATTGCGTATTGCCTGCTCGAACACCTCGATGCCGGGGCGCTTCGCGCGACGCTCAAGCTCATCAATAGTGTTGTAGAGGATATGCTCGGCCACGCCCTTCTTGCCGCGCAACATTAGCTTGTTTACAAATCTCGCTACCAGCAGGCTGTTGTAGCGGGCATCAGGCAACAGCGGGTGCTTATCGTATCTACCTCGTCTTGGCATTTACCTTTCCTCCCAGATCAGCTATTGTAGGCACAAAATATGAGAACTGTCATGGCCGCTTGCCTCAGCATCACGCACGGCGCATGGGAACAGTTCCCATACTTGTAGTCACCTTGCCAGGTAACCACACGCCCGTGGGCGTGCGTTATACACTGTATGCTGTTACGTACGTCGCGCATTGAGTATTGTGAATAGGGTGAGGAGAGTGTCTCTTTAGCCGCCTGGCTTCGTCCTTATACTCACGCAACACGCAATACGATCTACTTCTTACCGCCCTTCGCCTTGGCCGGGTTTTTGGTGCCGTACTTCGAGCGGCCCCGCTTGCGGTCTTTCACGCCCTGAGCGTCGAGGGTCCCGCGTATAATATGGTAGCGCACGCCAGGGAGGTCCTTCACGCGACCGCCACGGATAAGCACCACCGAGTGCTCCTGCAGGTTGTGACCCTCGCCGGGAATATAAGCGGTTACTTCCATGCCATTGGAAAGACGTACGCGAGCGATCTTGCGCAGAGCCGAGTTCGGCTTCTTAGGTGTCTGGGTACGCACCTGGGTGCATACACCACGCTTCTGGGGCGAACCCTTGCCGCGCTTCGCTTGCTGTGTGAAAGCATTGAGTGTAAAACGGAGCGCCGGGGCCTTGCTCTTCTTACCGGCGACAGAGCGACCCTTGCGAACCAATTGATTAATAGTCGGCATTATTTCTCCTATCCCAAAACACAGCGCATATTACGCACAGATAATGATTATACAACAAGCCACTATGGGTGTCAAGCGCGGCGCGCAGATGGGGTGTGCGCCACAATTTTGCAGAATTGACTAGAGAGGGGAAAAGAGGTAGGACAGCCAGCATCTTTAGGAGATAAGATAAGATAAGATAGGGAGGAGATGGTATGGAGAGTGAGAAGCTGGCGCAGGGCTGGCGAGAGAAGAGCGAGGAGGTAATCAGTGGGATGAGAGAGTGGCTACAGCAACGCTGCCACCAACTCAAGCACGAAGGACCCACTCCCGTGTTGGAGCATCTACGCTCTCTACGGGTGGCACATCAAGAGTGCCAGGCATTAGCGACAAACCTGGCGTACCTTGAGAAACGAGAGGCGCAGATGCAGTATCCACGCTTCCTCAAGGAGGGGTGGCCGATAGGCAGTGGAGTGGTGGAGAGTGCCAACAAGCTAGTAGTGGAGGCGCGGCTCAAGGGAGGAGGCATGCACTGGGAGGGGGCACACGTCAACCCAATGCTCGGCTCGCGCACTGTGGTGTGTAACGATCGCTGGTCGAGGGATTGGCCCATCATCACGGCCTGGCAGCGCCAGCAAGCACGAGAGTGCAAGGTAGATAAGCAGGAGAGCAAAGCACGCAACAAGGGAAACAAGGGCAAGCCCGAGCCGGTGCAACAGGCACTACATCTACACATAGAGAGCATACAGAAAGCGCTTGTGTGTACCGCGACAGCGGCCAGCAAGCCCGAGCCTGCGCCACCCTCGTCAGTACCCAACCTTTCCAGTCAGCATATCCACTGCTCAACCGAGCCAAAACCACCCTGGCGTCCAGCCCCAGATCACCCCTGGCGACGCTCCCCTATTGGCCGTGCCCGTTTCCAAACCCCCAAGGCTTCCTAACCTGCAAAATTGTGGCGCGCACCCAGTGCTGGTGATTACCCACATCTCGAGTTTAGGGTGACCTCTCACATCTCTTCGTGACTGGCAAGGAGGCGACGCACGGCTTACAGAGCCATCTATCGGCATACTCCTACGCGCGAAAACAGCCGTCCCCGAGATGTGGGTAATCACCAGAAAAAGTGGTTTTCACCAGCTACCTGATAGTTAAGTATCGAGTCCTAGCCCAGCACTCCCTCGATACTTAACTCAACAATTCTATCCACTCGGAAGGTGCGCTCTTCATGCTTGAGGTGGCAATAAGCCACCAGATAAGTAGCCTGCTCTCGCAGCGTGATTTTAAGAGGCTCAATCACCCGCTCGCTATCCTGCCCATCGCCCCCCTGGTATCTTATTCGGAGGGCGGCGCGGGCGCGCATTGCCTGTTCGATAATAGGAGGGAGGCCCTCAATAGGGCAGAGAGGCTGCGTGCCGTCCCACTCCATGAGTGGTGGCGACGTACGCCAGCCGCTCATAGGTGTGAGAGAGCCTTGCACCCTGATCAGGTCGGCCAGTGTTAGTACGCCTTGCGACTCCATATCTTGCATAAAACGCCTGAGCACATGCCAGGTGAGGGTAGCGTCGGCCAGAGCGCGGTGCAAGCCCTGCACCTTGATCCCCAGGGAGCGCGCCACGTCGCCCAGTCTGTTCGACGAGAAGGTGTAGCATCGGCGAGCCAGCGCCAGCGTGTCAACGACCGGGTTATCGGGCGACTCGTAGCCCGCCGACCGCAGTTCTCCCGATAAAAAAGATATGTCGAACGAAGCGTTATGCCCCACCAACACAGCGCCATCTAACGTCTGCAACAGCACAGGGGCCACAGTGTGGAAGGCCGGAGCTTGACTTACCATCCTATCGGAGATGCCATTCACTGCTCGCGCCCCAAAGGAGATCGGACGCCCCGGGTTAATAAGCGTTTGCAGTTGGTTCGTTATCTCTCCGCCTCTACTCACTACTACCGCCAACTCGCAAATCCGGTCGCCCGTGCGCGCCGACAAGCCGGTGGTCTCTACATCAACCACAGCAAAAGTAACTTGATCAAGAGGCAAGCTCCTTACGACTTCCATTAGCACACCGGCTTTCTGCCTGTGACGGCTATCGTTCCTCAAATCTGCCTCTAAAGTATACCCCCCTCTGTCAATAGGGGTCGTACCGCGTACCGCGTACTGCGTGAATACTTGGGCATGAGATTTCACCTCCATGACCCCTCACGCATCACCCTTCACGCATCGTCCCCTTCACATTGGGTGGCTCTTCTGTTATTCTGGGAGGCATAGCGATACGAGTAAGCTAGTAGGCCGATATGCTAGTTATTCTCGCGTGTGAGAATGTACAAAACTTGGG
>JADMIH010000104.1 GCA_015478675.1 Chloroflexota bacterium
GGTGAGGATACGCCCACAGACACGCTCCGAAGAGTACTCTACCCCTGACCTGAACATTTGCGCATAAGTCGCCTGAAACGTGATAAGTATGGTGTATCACCTAAGGAATCGAGGGTAAAAATGCTCTAGCTGCAATCTCCCACCTTCCATGAGCCTATTGCACCACAGCTATCTCTCTCGAAACGTTGTTCAGACGGCGAGCGCCATCCTCCTCGAGGATTACTGTATCTTCAATGCGCACGCCCAGCTTGCCCGGCAGATAGAGGCCCGGTTCCACGCTGAAGGCCATGTTGGGTTGCAGGAGGGTCTTGTTGCCCTCCACCATGTATGGCGGCTCGTGCCCTTCCAGGCCGATACCGTGACCGAGGCGGTGGGAAAAGTATTCTCCATAGCCGGCCTCCACCAATATGCCACGCGCCACCGCATCAAGGCTCTCGCATGTCATGCCTGGGCGCGCCGAGGTGATGGCGGCTTCTTGAGCAGCAGCTACCAGGCTGTAGACATGCGCCGCTTCCTCACCTGGTGGCTCACCCGCGAAAAGAGTACGAGTTATATCTGAAAAGTAGCCCTGGTATGTGCCGCCGAAATCGAGCACTATCGCATCTCCTCGCTCTATGACGCGTTCGCAGGCGTGGTGATGCGGAGAGGCACTGTTTGGCCCGGAGGCCACAATCGGCACTCCTTCGACATCGAGGCCGCCAGCCTTCAGGAGATCCGCTATCTCACGGGCGATCTCTATCTCCTGCCTGCCGATGAAGGGCCTTCGCACTATCTCCGCGAAGACCTTATCCGCAACAGCGCCTGAGGTGGCGAGCGAGAAAATTTCATCGGGCGATTTGATCTGCCGCATGCTTGTGAGCACAGTGGAGGCTGAAGTAAAGGCAGCGCGAGGTAGCTCGGCCTGCAACCTGATCAGAAAGATTGACCAGAGCCTATCGCTCACGCCTACAGTACAGTGCATACCCCCCGGACCGATGCCACTGCCTGCAACGAGTAGATTGGCCGCAATACGAGCAGGGTTCGCGCTCTCGTCCCAGGTAGTAACCTGCACCTCTTGAGGCAATTCGGGCAAGGTCGCTGCCTCAAAAGCGGGAAGAACCATATGCGCTGGACCTTCCTGAGGCAGGAGAAGGAGGGTGAGCCGCTCGCTGGGGCGATTATGCGCGCCAAGCAGGTATAGCAGATCAGCAGACGGCCCGATTACCAGGTAGTCGAGGCCAACTGCATGCATGAGTGCGCGTGCCTGTGCCAGGCGTTGCGCGTACTGTCCGGTCCCCTCCACGCATTCCTCCTGAGGTATCTATCCTTCGGCTTTGGCTTGCGATTCTACCCTGGTTTTGGTTTCGCCAACGCCCTGCACCGCTACGACCAGCTCGCCGGCGGACTCGCGTGTCTCTTGCGCGGCCTCGGTTTGCGCTTCAAACTTCTCTTCGCTTTCATGAGCCGCTTTAATGTCGCTGATAATAACCTGTAGCGACCCGGCGATTGGCACCGCCACCAGTGCGCCCACTATGCCAGCGAGCGTCGCGCCCAAGAGTATGCTTACTATTACCGTCAGCGGGCTGATGCCCACCGAGTTCTTCATAACACGTGGGATAAGGACGTTTCCCTCAACCATCTGTAATAGGATGGCAAATACCACTACAATCAGCGCCAGACCGATCCCGCCACCCACACCGAACAAGCCCTTCTCGTTCACTCCCTGAGTAAGGGCGACAAGCACAGCAGGAGCAGTGCCTATATAGGGCCCGACGAGAGGTATGGCCTCCGCCACGGCAATAAAGAGGGCAAGAGCAGGCCAATATTTGACCCCTATCACCAGGTAGCCAACAGCGCTGATCAGGCCAACAATCAACATCAGTGTAAGCTGCCCGCGCACCCAGCCGCCTACTTTGACCTCTATGTCGTCCCAAACTCGACGGACTCTGTTGGCGCGCTTGGGCGGCAGCCACGATATAGCGGCGCGCTTGATAAGAGTGCGCTCGGTTAGCCAGTAGAAAGCCACAACAAAAATAGTTATCACGCTGAAGAAAGCCTCAGCGATTGTGAGGGCCGTCGTGGTGACCGACTCAACCTTCTGCTGGTTACTCTGAGGGGTGGCGGGCGGGGTGGCCGTCGGCGTGGCGGCAGGCCCAAACTGGCCGAGGGCGGTGCTGGCGGCGTCAACGAAGGCGCTGGCTTGCTGGCGCAGGAACGAGTTAGGCTGGCCTTTGTCTATCTCATTGACGCTCTGCTTCATCTCGCCCACTGTCTGATTGAGCGAGGTGCCTATCTGACCCACCTGGGAGATGGCGAGAGGCACCGTCAGCAAGCCTATCGCGGCGATAACAAGGAAAATGCCTGTGTATACAACAAGAATGCCAGCCGATCTATTGAGCGGCCCTCGCCGAAGCCAGTTCACTAAAGGCTCAATTGCTGTAGCGATGAGGAGGGAGAGGAAAAGGAGCAGCAGGAGAGTAAGAGTGCGATAGAGCAAAAAGGAGATAACCAAAACGCCCAGGATGCCTGCTGTCGCCATGATCACAGTCGGCAACTTAAGGCGATTTACGTCCACCTCGATGCGCGCTACCGGCTGGTTGAGAGGAACGTGTTCCTCAAGAGGCTTCTCTATGCCGCCATTTTGTATCTCGTTGTCTGATGTCAAGTTGTAAGCTTCCTTCGTAGGTGAAACGTGAGTATTAGATACTGCGTCTTGCGCGATGCTTTAAGGTTAGAGATGTTCCATCCGTAATCCCTCACGTTTCGCGTTTCACTTGTCCGGTTTTAGCCATAATCTCAGAAAGATATTCTGTTGCGCCCTTCTTTCTTTGCCCTGTACATAGCTTCGTCGGCCTTAGCGAGCAGGGTTTCAGGGTTGCGTGCGTCGTCGGGGAATGAAGCTAACCCTATAGAGAGAGTGGGCACCGGGGCCATCAGAGGCATCCTGGTTTCACCCTCATCGCGTGGCGCATCCTCCGGCGCGCCTTTTTCGCCCTGGGCAGCACCAGGATCGTTCGGCGCTACCACGACTGTGACATTCTGGACCGCTTTCACCAGTCGCTCGGCAAAAGCGTGCGACTGGTCCTTGGGCGTTTCAGGTAGTATAACGGCAAACTCGTCTCCACCGTAACGGCATGGTATATCATTTTGCCTGCTGGTATCCTTTATAGCCGCCCCGACAGCCGCGATAACCGCATCGCCCACAGGGTGACCATAGGTATCGTTGATATGCTTCAGCAGGTCCATATCTATAATTACCACAGTTACAGGTTCTGCGTAGCGCACGGCGCGGCGCAGCTCTTCGTTGAGGCGCTGGTGGAAAAAGTCCTTGTTGTATAGTTGCGTGAGCGGGTCGCGCACGGCGCGCTTCTCCAGGTCACGGACCGAGGTATCATAAAAGTTCTCCAGGGAGATCAACATCAGTTCGTCGAAAAGTCTGTCTACATAGGCGATTACGTCAAGGTTAGCGTCGAAGGCCTTATCTTGATTGGAGGCTTGCATGGTGGTCCAGATCACCTGCCGCAGCTTGATATACTCAAGTATAACCTCGTGCAGCTGGTAATCTTGCGTGTGGCGCAGCTTACCATGGGCCGCCGCCGCTTGCTGGGCGCGCGCCAGAGGCCCGCTGAGGGGACGAGTGCTGTAGGGGCGAGCTTTAGCTGCGATCAGGTTCTGCGTGGTGGTGATAGGAGCAGTGATGGCGCTCATGCCGCCTTGATTGGCGCTCTGGTCATCGGCTGCTCGCGAGACCGAGACTATGGGCACCGTCTCGCGGTCGGGGGCTTCGCGGCCTTCAATAGCTTCGGCCAAGTTCGCCAGCATTGCCTTTGTGCCGTTGACTATCTCGGCGGTGAGCAGCTGGTTATGCACCTGGGTACGTTCGCTCATGCGTAGCTCGTCTACCCACTTGCGAGTAATTTCATCAATATTCTCTTTGAGGGTATGTGCGATCTCTGTGAACATAGTTCTCCAAGGGTAGCTGCCGTCGCTAAAGATCAGGGCAAAGTATGTGCCAAGAGGCGGCGAGAGAGGTGACAGGAAGATGGCAGAAGGCAGGACAAACGGCGAGCTTTTAACACTATAACGTATTAAATCAGCAATCAGGCGCAAGCCGGAGGGTGCAACCGGCAAGAAATAGGAGAAAAGTACCTGGTTATTCGCGCAAAGGGTCTTTCGAGATGCCAGATCGGGCCTGGCAGAGAAGGCACGCCAGTAAAGCGGCAACCGCAGCGCCGTCGAGCTTGCGGTGGTGGCGCTGTTAGCAGACATGGTGCTTGACGAAATGATAAATCTTGAATAAGGGTGCAGGAGCGGGCTTGATTCTTGCTTCAGTGATCATCTTGCGTGGTAACGCAAGGGAAGGCACCACAGTGTTGCCCCAATGTATTAACTTTGCTGAACAAACCCTTGACAAAGCCAGGCCATCGTGCTATTATGTGTCAGCGCGGACTGGGGCCGTGATGCTCGCCCTCCACCAAATCACAGCCCCGCTCCAAGCTTTATCCTTACTGAGTAGGGCGCTGGCCGCACCGACGAACAATATACAACTATCCCAATCAGAGACCGGGAAAGTAGCAAATGGCGAAGCAACTTCTGGACAGAGCCGCACAAAATCGCACAGAGCAGGGCAGACGTGCCGTTATCGCGGGGGCAGGTCTGGCGGGCCTTGCCGCCGCCAACTATCTCGCGGACGCCGGATACAGGGTGACGCTCCTTGAGAAGAGGGACAGAGCAGGCGGCAAAGTGTCGTCGTGGCAAGATGCCGACGGCGACTGGCTGGAAAGTGGATTGCACGTCTTCTTCGGAGCATATCGCAACCTTCTGGCCTTCATGCGCGAGACGGGCACCGAGGACAATCTAATCTGGATGCCTCACGCTCTGACATTTTCCGGCCCCGGCGGTGCCTTATCACCCCTTGCATTCCCCGCGCGGCTACCGGCCCCACTGCATGGGCTGACCGCCATTGCCCGCAGTCGTGGCGTGTTGACCCACCCCGATAAGATGCGCACAGGGCTTGGCCTCCTCTGGCCGATCCTTGTCAATCAAGGCTATATAAACAGACAGGATAACGTCTCTTATGAGAGATGGCACCTGCAACACAGGCTCAGCCGCCGTTCGTTAGGCGACTTCTTTGACACAATGGCGCTTGCCCTCAACTTCAGCCCCAGCAAAGAAGTATCGGCCAAGTTGCTGCTGACGGTGCTCAGTCACTTCGGCAAGGAAAGAGACGCCTCCCGTGTCGCCTTTCTAAAAGGCTCGCCGGAGACGCGTCTTTTCCACCCTCTCCTGAAACATTTACGGCGAAAGGGAGTTGAAGTGCGCCTGGAAACGAAGGTAGAGCGGGTTCTTTACGACGACACAGCAGGTAAAGTGGCCGGTCTAGAACTGGCCGACGGCGCTGTCATCACAGCCGATAGCTATATCTCCGCCATGCCTGTGCATAACCTCTGGAAAGTCCTTCCCGCCAGCATGAGGAAGCTAGAGCCTTTCTGCGGCCTGCGCCACCTGCACGGAGTACCCGTTGTTACGGTGCAACTCTACTTTGATAGAGCTGTGACAGGCGTAAGGAATCTGATCTTTTCAAGGAGATCACATATGTCAGTGTACGCTGAGCTTGGGCAAATCTGCCCCGACTTTTATGAGGGGCCGGGCGGTCGCTCAATGGTCGAGCTGGTGATTGCACCCGCCGCACAGTGGTTCCACCTGAGCGATGATGACCTGATAGGCGAGGTGATGCGAGAGTTTAGCGAGCATCACCCTGCTGCGGCAGGGGCGAAGCTCCTGAAAAGCACGATAGTGCGGATACCCCAATCGGTCTACAAGGCGCGTCCGGGTGTTGATCGCTACAGGCCCGACCAGATGACAAGCGTGCCCAACTTCTTTCTTTGCGGGGATTACACTCGCCAGGACTATCTGGCGAGTATGGAAGGGGCTGTGCTAAGTGGCTGCCGGGTGGCCTCTCGGATCAGAGGTAAGGAAGCTGCACATAGAAGCATAGAGGTAGCAGTTGGAGCCTGATGCCGCCATCTACCCACATAGTTCGGTGCATGGGGGGCAATCGTTTCGCTGGCCGCAAAGCGTGCCGCATATTAACCCACCGGCAAGCAAGCAGGTGCTAGAGAGGCTGGCCGACTATTTGACCCCACCGCACAGTCTCATCCTACCCGCCAGGAGACAGCTACGGAGTGGCGCATACGACAGATTAGCTGAGCACTGCCTTGCGGAGTCGCACAAACCCCAGCCAGAGAAGCTGTGGGCCTACGATGCGTGCACAGAGATAATACGCCGCCACTCTAAAAGCTTCTATTTTAGCGCGCGCCTCCTCCCTGCGGCCAAGAGGTATGGCATTATGGCGCTTTATGCCTTCTGCCGTCTCAGCGATGATCTCGTTGATGAGGCGGCCGAGGGCGAGAGCCGTATCGTCGCCAGGGCCAAAGCCGCAATAGCGCTCAACCATTGGTCTAAAGTGAACTCCACGCCGGTCAGCGGGTGTGACGACCCGGTGATAGTAGCCTGGGCCGACACTCGCGCTCACTTCGGGATACCGCATGAGCTAACTGCTGAGCTACTTACCGGCATAGAGATGGACCTGACGATAAACCGCTACGAGACGTGGGATGGCCTGTGGCTTTATTGCTATAGGGTCGCCAGCACTGTTGGCCTTATGAGTATATACATCACAGGCGCGAACACGATGGACGCGGTGCCTTACGCTGTGCAGCTAGGTGTGGCATTACAGCTTACCAATATATTACGCGACATCGGCGAAGATGCCCGTTCAGGCAGGATTTACCTGCCCGCAGAGGATATGGCACGCTTCGGCTACACAGAAGAGATGCTTATGGCGGGCGAAGTCAATGGCAGCTTTACCAATCTGATGAACTTTGAGATAGAGCGCGCGCACGCTCTGTACAATGCCGCCTGGGCAGGCATAGAGATGTTGCCCACTGACAGCCGGGTTGCGGTAGGCGCGGCGGCCACGATATATAGAGGCATCTTAGAGAAGATTGTAGAGGCAAAGTATAACGTCTTCGGCCATAGAGCACATGTAAGCATGAGCGAGAAGGTCCGTGCCCTTCCTTCAATATGGTGGAAGTCACAGAAGGCAGGCAAAAGGGCAAGGATAGAAGAACTGTATACAAAGAGGATCAATTAAAGCACGTAAGGAGCTATATATGGACCTGTCAGTGAGCTTGAACTCGGGGTTATGGCCGGAATTTCCCGATAGCGTCGCGGGAACAGAGATTAAGAATTATGATACTGATGAAGCCCCTAGCCTGGGTTACTCCTTAGAGAAGCCAGCACTGCATAAAATGAACGATGTAAATTTGATGCGCGCTATAGCCAACTGCGATACCTGTGCTCTGGAAGAGCTTTACGACCGCCATGTACGTGGCTGCTTCGGCCTGGCAATGAAGATCGTGCGCGATCCCACAGTGGCTGAAGAAGTCGTGCAGGACGTATTTATTAAGCTCTGGAGCCAACCAACGGTCTTCTCACCGGAGAGGGGCAACTTCGCCGGCTGGCTTCTTACTCTGGTACATAACCGCTCAGTTGACAAGCTTAGGCGGGCGAGCAGCAAGCTCAATGGCAACACGATACCGATCGATGCGAGCAACGAGTTTGGCGTGAGCCTTGCCGACCTGCTGCCCGATACGGCTCCTGGCCCGGACGACCAGGCATGGGTCAAAGAAAAAGGGAGAGTTATGCGCCGGGTGCTCAGTGAGCTTCCCGACACCCAGCGTACAGCAATCGAGCTTGCATACCTGGAAGGGCTAACACAAAAAGAGATAGCTGAAAAGCTGCAAGAGCCTTTAGGTACTATCAAGACGCGCACCCGCTCAGCTCTACAGCAACTACGCAAGGCACTGCTAGTGCAAGGCCTTTGGGCGGACCTGCATTGAAGGTCGTAGTCATAGGGGGCGGGCTTGCAGGGCTGACCGCCGCCGCCGACCTCGCGGCATCAGGCCACAAGGTAACGCTTCTGGAAAAGCGGCGGGCGCTTGGGGGCAAAGTCTCGTCGTGGGAAGATGAAGAAGGATACCCTGTCGAGTCGGGGCTGCACATCTTCTTCGGCTGCTATAGCGAATTGCTTGCGATGATGCAGAGAGTAGATGCGTATAAGCACGTGCTGTGGAAAGAGCATACGATACAGGTGGCAAGGCCAGAGGGCAAAGTCTCTCGCTTCAGATTTCCCGAAGTGCCTGCGCCTTTCAACGGCATAGTAGCTTTTACCTGTAATGATCTGCTCACCTGGCACGAGAAGTGGACCAACGTGCGCGCCCTGATACGCCCCTGGCTTACGCCCCTCAACAAAGTAGCACGCTGGGACGACCGCACGTACGGCGAGTGGCACAGAGGCTACGGCATAGCCGAAGGGGTCCTCACCAAGTGGTGGAACCCCATTGCCCTCTCGATGGGCTTTCTCGGTGCTGATGAGATATCGGCCCGGCCAATGACCACCGTTTTCCACCACTTCTCGCGCTCAGCCGGCGCATCGCGCGTTGGCTTCCTCGATGGCCCGCCAGCCGAGCGGCTGCACGAGCCTTTCGCAGATTATATTAAGGCACATTCAGGAGAAATACGCAGGGGTGCGCGTGTATCCGGTCTCATCCTTGACCGGCAAGGTGGCGAGCCTGTTGTAAAGGCCGCCAGGCTGTCGGACGGTGAAACGGTGAAAGGTGAGCTCTTCGTGCTGGCAGCGCCACTGCACAGCGCACGCCAGATCATACCTGGGGCACTGCGCCACATAGAATACTTCGACAACCTGTGGCGGCTGAAGAGCGTGCCTGTTATGAACGTGCAACTCTGGTTTGACCGCTACATCTCGCAGAGAGATAACCTCTTTTTTACAGCAGATGCGCCCTTCTCGGTCTTTGCAGACCTGGCGCGCACCAGCCCTCTTTACGACCGCACAGGTGGCTCGCTGGTCTCAATGGCGGTCGCCCCGGCTCAGCCTCTATGGCAATTATCGGACGCGGAAGTAGTACAGCGCTGCATGCAAGCACTCAGGGAGTTGTGGCCGCAGACAGTCAGGGCCAGAGCGGTTCACAGCAGCGTGGTAAGAATTCCCAATTCGATTTACCGCGAAGCACCAGGGAGCGATGCCATGCGCCCGACACAAAAGACGCCAATTCGCAATCTGGCGCTCGCAGGCGATTATACTCAGCAAGATTACATGGCCTCTATGGAAGGAGCCGTGCGGAGCGGGCACAGAGCGGCTCAGGCGTTGTTAGCTGAACAGGCAGTGCTCAACACAGTGGCATAAAAGATGATACAATGATATTGAGGTTTATTACTTCGGGAAGTTATGGTGCATGAACATTATGCAAAATATAGGTACGCTGAATAGCAGGGCAAGTGCAAAGGCTGCAAGTAACGAGGTTATAGCAGGGAGCGCCAGCCCGCCGACACCCTGGATGCAGGACTTCTGGCTCTGGATATTGCTGTTGGGGCCACTTGTCGCGCCGCTCTTCGTCATGCTGAAGCTGTCGGTGCTACAGCCCTTCGCAGAGGCGATTTACCTGCTCGGTGCAACCGTTTGCCCCAAAGTTAACGTCCACATGGATTTTCTCGGCGCGGCGGTGGCGGTCTGCTACTCCTGTTGGGCTTCGGTCTGGGGGCTGTGGACTGTACGCCTCCTCTACGGGCGCGCGGGCGAAGGGTATGGCATCTTCTCACGGCTCAACCTCTCCAGCTTCTGGGCGCGCTGGCAAGGCACGTCCGTCGAGTTCAAGCTGGGAACACTGGCGCTCGGCTTTGTCCCCTGGGCTGCTGACGTGGTATTGTGGGATCTCGGCGTGTGGGCCAGTGCCCAGTTCTACATGATCTTCGCGGGCTACCTGGGCGGCCTTGTGGCGGGGATGCTTGTGCTGCCCGCCGCTTCTGAGATGCGCGCACGACTCGAAAGGAAGAAGGTTGGCTAGCCGCACTCCTGCTATGCGAAGACTATCTCTATTCGATGAGCTATCGAGCCGCTATCCACTCACGGTAGCGGCCTTTTCATCTATGGAGGAGGGCGAAAGAGCGCTGCGCGCAGTAGATGAGCTTGAGCGCAGTTGGGTGAGCCTGAACAGCGGAGCAGATAAGCCTGATCCATTCAGGTATGTTACCCACCAGGTGGAGCTGCCTGTGAGCACGCCTGAGAATCGCTACGACGTGGTAATAGCCGGTGGCGGGCTTGGGCTGGTGGCAGGCGCTGCGCTCGCTCAGCGTGGGCTGCGCGTTATGGTCTTTGACCGTGAGCGTGTAGGCGCTGCCCACCGCGAGTGGAACATATCGCAAAGAGAGCTTGAATCGCTGGTGCGATGGGGCATCTTCACACGAGACGAGTTAGCAGGCACAGTCGCTAACCGTTACAAGCGCGGCCTGATCTCTTTCGATGCCGACGGCACAGGCGTGCCAGCGTGCCCTCTTTCCCTGGATGGGGTTCTCGACGTGGCGCTTGATGCGCAGGCTGTGCTAAAGATGGCGCGCCGCCGCTTCCTCCGAGCAGGCGGCACAGTATTGGAGCACCGGTCTTTCTGCCACCTGCACGTGGCGAAAGATGGCCCAGTTGCTTCCGTCTTTGAGCTGCGTGGCCCACGTGGCACTGAGTTGTACAGCGCGCGGTTAGCGATAGATACAATGGGTTCGGTGTCGCCGATTGCGATGGGGTTGAATGGAGGTCTCCCCTTCGACGGTGTTTGTCCTACGGCGGGCACAGTAATAGAAGGGTTGGAGTTCGACGCCTCAACGGGCGAAGTGCTAGTCAGCGTAGCTCCTATTCAGAGAGGCAAGCAGCTCATCTGGGAAGGCTTTCCGGGGAGGGGCGGGGAGACAACAGTCTACCTTTTCTATTACGACGGTGTGGGAAAGGCGCAAGCCAAAAAACAGAGCCTGCTTGACCTCTTTGAGCAATATTTCGCACTGCTTCCAACGTACCGTCCCGTGCAGCCAGGACAGCGCCACGTCAAGCCTCTTTTCGGCTATATACCTGCCCGGCATGGGCGCTCAGGGCGCACCGCTGCACGCGGCCTCCTCTGCCTGGGCGACTCTGCGGCTGGGCAATCCCCACTGACCTTCTGCGGCTTCGGCTCGTTTGTGCGCCATATCGGGCGCGTAGCCTGGCTCGCGAGCTACGCGCTCAACAACAATCTCCTGGAGGAGAAGAACCTTAGAACGATCAGCCCGCATCAGGCAAACCTGCACGTGGCCTGGGTATTCAGCCGCTTTATGCAGCCCTGGCCGCGCGGAGATGCCGCATCAGTCAACCGGTTGATGAACATCTTTTGCGGCGCACTGAAGGAGGTGGGCCCAGGCGCTACCACCAGCTTTTTGCAGGACCGCTACAGCTTCGGAGAGTACATCCACATTATGCTCGCCACAGCACACCGCTACCCGGGTGTGCTGGCTCTTACAGCGCGTGTGCTTGGGGCGAGGGGCTTGCTCAAGTGGGCGTGGGAGATAGCGCTCTTTGCGACTGATGAAGCGCTATGTAAGCTATACAAGATCGTCGGCGCCAAAGGCTGGAAGCAGATAGAGCAGGTAGCGGGTATCTTCTCTCCCGCGCTCGCGCTGCAACTCAAAGCCAGGCGCACAGGCTGGCAAGCTACTCGTTAGCTTGCTCTTTGTGTACAGCGGGCACCGTCCTCTGCAATCCATCGAGCGCTGGCCGTATAAGTCCGAGCTCCTCGGCGCTATTGATTCGGCACAGCCGTGTCAACTAAATCAGGGTAAGCCCACCACGCGCGATGCCCGATGCGCGATGCGCGATTCCTTGACCCGCCCACCCTCCTGTGCTACACTTGGCTTGGTGTGTGGTTCTCATGAGAAGCGCAGAAAAAGCGCCAAACTGCACGATGTTGAGCAGGCGAAAGGAGACAACGATGGATACGATGGATACGAGGGATAAGGTAGCAGAGCCGGGGGATCCCAGATTCAAGCAGGCGGAGTATGCAGAACAGAGGCACGACGGCGGGAACGAACAATCGACCTATGCCCGTGACCTCGTAAAGAACTATATCGGCGGCAAGTGGGTAGAAGGCTCGACGGGCAAGTCATTCGAGAGCCGTAACCCCGCCACGGGTGAGTTGCTTGGTGTACTCACGATCTCAGATAAGAGCGACGTAGATCGGGCCGTCGGGACAGCCGAGAAAGCATTCAAGCAGTGGCGGCTTATGCCCGCGCCGCGTAGAGGAGAAATCCTCTTCAAGTGCGCTCAGATGCTGGTTGATCGCAAAGAGGAGCTTGCCCGCCTCATGACCCAGGAGATGGGTAAGGTGCTTGCCGAGGCACGCGGAGATGTGCAAGAAGCGATCGACATGACCTTCTACATGGCGGGCGAAGGGCGCAGACTACTCGGTGAGGTCGTGCCATCAGAGCTGCCGAACAAGTTCGCCATGTCAGTGCGTGACCCCATTGGCGTTGTGGGCGCAATCACCCCCTGGAACTTCCCTATCGCTATCCCGTCGTGGAAGTTGATGCCCGCGATAATAGCCGGGAACACTGTTGTCTTCAAGCCTGCTTCAGATACACCGCTTCTCGCAATCGAGCTTGTGAAGATACTTGAAGAAGCCGGGCTGCCCGCGGGCGTGGTCAACGTGGTGCTGGGCCCCGGCGGCAGCGTGGGCGAGGCGATTCTGGAGCACCCTGGCGTCAAGCTGATCTCCTTCACCGGCTCCACGGCGGCGGGACAGCAGGTAGCGATGAGCGCGGCCAGGACCCTCAAGCGCGTGTCGCTGGAGATGGGAGGCAAGAACGCCATCATTGTGCTTGATGACGCCGATTTAGAGCTGGCGGTTGAAGGCATCCTGTGGAGCGCATTCGGCACGACGGGCCAGCGTTGCACCGCAGCCTCGCGTGTGATCGTGCAGCGCGGCGTGCACGATCAGCTACAGAAGCTCCTCGTTGATCGCATAAGCAAGTTCAGGCTTGGAAACGGCCTCGACGAGCAAGTGGATATCGGCCCGGTTATCAACAGATCGCAGGTTGAGAGAATAGACAGCATCGTACAAGAGGGCAAAGCGGAAGGGACGGATATGGTGATCGGCGGCGAGATAGCGACCGAGGGAGAACTGGGCAAAGGCAGCTTCTACAAGCCGACCCTCTTCACAAATGTTAAGGCTGATTCGATGGTCGCACAGGAAGAGATCTTCGGGCCTGTGACGGCCCTCATCCCAGTAGACAGCCTTGAAGAAGCCATCGAGGTGAATAATAACACCAAGTATGGCCTCTCCTCCTCCATCTTTACAGCCGATGTGAACAACGCCTTCCGCGCCATGCGGGATATAACCACAGGCATTGTTTATGTCAATGCGGGCACAATTGGGGCTGAGATACAGCTACCCTTCGGCGGCACACGCGGCACCGGCAACGGCCATCGTGAAGCAGGCCAGGCGGGGTTGGATGTATTCACCGAGTGGAAGACCCTCTACATAGACTACAGCGGCAAGCTGCAGCGCGCCCAAATTGACGTGAACGAAGAGATTTAGCTTAGTATGTTATGTTAGCAATGAAGCGACCCACCTGAGGTCGCTTCGTTACTTTAAGCTGCTCATGGGGGTTCATACGTAGCTTGTTCCGAAGAGTTACTGAGCTAAGTAACTGTTCAGAGTAAGCCATGACCCTATGGGCCACCATTACCGATGAAAATACGAGTGATTTAGCACCCCTCTATACTACTACCCTTCTCATTTCTAGAGGAGTTGAGGTGGAGCACTCTTCTTGGGGTAACTGTGGAGGCGCACCCTCACGCACCCTCACGCACCCTCACGCACCCTCACGCGCTCTCCCGCCCTCACCCGCCCTCACGCACCCTCACCCCATGCCCCTTTCCCACACGTGGGAGAACAACTGTATCCCCT
>JADMIH010000105.1 GCA_015478675.1 Chloroflexota bacterium
GTCCTATTGACGCCTGTGTTATGCTTAATTGGAGGCGCAAATCAGATACAAGCGCCAGGCATAGGAGTTTAAAGATGACCGACCAAACAAATATAGACAAATCCGCACAGCAAGCCCCAAATGAGGACGAGCATAGACGGCAGATAGAGGCATTTCGCAAACAAAAAGATAAGTTTCTATTGGAGCACCCGGAGTCGCCAATCCTGGCGGAGGACAAAGAAGAGTTCAGGGGGAGCAACTATTACCCCGTTGATCTCAAATACCGTGTGATTGCCACGCTGGTGCCTGAGCCGCACCCCGGTATCTTCAAGGTGCAAACCACCACAGGCGACCACAAGGAATATACGAGGATCGGGCGGCTTGAGTTCGAGATAGACGGACAGCAGTTGAGGCTGACAACCTTCATGCCACCCGCCGACGAGCCATTGCATGGCAACAGGCTCTTTGTGCCTTTCCGGGACAAAACGGCAGGTAAGGAGACTTATGGAGCGGGCCGCTACATTGACCTGAATAAACGCCCCGGCGAAGAGTATGTGCTCGACTTCAATAGGGCCTACAACCCTTATTGCGCGTACAGCCCCTACTATTCATGCCCCCTTCCCCCTGGGGAGAACAATTTGCCTGTAGAGATCAAAGCGGGCGAGAAGATATTCCATGAATAAGATGGGATGACTATTGCGTACTGAGTAAGTGGGCGAGATTGGAGCTACTCCCTATGTAACCTGTTACGCAACACGCAGTACCAATCTGTAACCACAGGCGTAGTGAATTAGGACCCAAGCGAATAGCCTTAGCAGGAGGTTAGAGTTGGAGACTAATCAAGACGCCCTGCCTGATAGCGCAGGCAGTATGGATACAGAAGATACAAAGAAGCAGCGCGGCGGCTGCGGTTGCTGGATTATGGTCCTGATTGTTCTGGTGGGAGGGGCAGCGCTATCAGGATGGTTCATGGGCATGATCATCACACGGGAAGAGAAGCCGCTGCCGGGCGAAGTGGCTATTACAGACCTGGGTCTCAGATACGTGGCGGTACCCGGAGACTTTGCCAACCTGCGGAACCCGTCTATCAACGATACAGCCGCCGCAGGCAGAGGTAGAGAGTTGTTCGGCGTAGAGTGCGCGGTCTGTCACGGCCCTGTGGGGAAAGGCGATGGTGTATATGGCGCAACAATGTACCCCCCGGCAATCGACCTGACTTCAACGCGCGCACAAAGCAAAACCGACGGCCAGCTCTACTGGTTCCTAGCTCACGGCATCAACCTCTCAGGTATGCCCGCCTTTGGCAAGGATTACGGCGGCCCGCACAACGAGCAAGAGCTATGGGACCTCATAGCCTACGTACGCACCCTGCAACCCAAATGAAGCGCGGTCGCTGCGCGGCGGCGCGCTTCCGCAGAAGAATCGTTTCCCTGCTCACATTCCAGCTTCCAGCAAGTTAGTATGCATGCCTGTTGCCTCTCCAGGACGGAGAGGTGAAACCTCTTTGCATTACAAATAGCCACACCCACCTTCGTAGCCCCCTCCCTTATGCACAACTTGCCACGCGTGGCGTTTGGGCATATAATTCTCTCCTCAGGGGGCGACATGGATCAACTTTTTGTCTTTAGAGAGACAGACCTCATTACGATCGTCCGAGTCTCACTGGCCTTTATTCTTGGGGGCCTTGTGGGTTTCGAGCGAGAGCGAGTGCAGCGACCCGCCGGGCTGCGTACTCACATGCTCGTGTCAGCGGGGGCGGCCTGCTTCACCCTTGCGTCGATATATGGATACCAGGGGATACCTGGCAATAATGACCTGACGAGGATAGTGGCGCAAATAGTGTCAGGCGTCGGCTTCCTGGGCGCAGGGGCAATATTCCGAACAGGCTCAACGGTGCGGGGGCTTACTACAGCTTCAAGTATATGGATCACCGCCGCAATAGGGATGATGTCGGGGCTTGGCATGCTATGGCTGGCGGTATTCACCACAGCGATAACGGGGTTTGTCCTCTACGCCCTCAAGAATGCGGAGCTACGACGTCGTGGGACCGGCTCAGGCGCACAGGTGGGGGAGCCGTCAATCAGCCAATCAGAACGCCACGATGATGCTTAGTGGGGCGTCAACCCTGATTTGTAGGTTTGAAGACGAACAGGGGACACCCCTGTGACCCCGTCAGGAGTTATGCACCTGCGCCCAGCTACTACACGATTCATCGTTGACAGACTACCAGGCGGCTGTCAAGGACCTCTGAATAGCCTCAACACTATATTCACAACGAGAGTCAGCAGCAAGCTAAGGAGTAACATTGTCACCAGTGGAGCTACACAGCTAAAGTTGCCACTGATGAAAGTTATATCACCGGGTAAGCGTCCAAAGAGTGTGCGCCCAAACACCAGGAAGGCGAGGCCCACCACCAAAAGGGTGCCGCCCGCGATAATAAGCAGCTTACCAAGCTGGTCATAAGGCATGATTCTTAACTCCCTCTAAATGATGAACTATACTAACCCTTGCCGCTTCAGGCTCAAGTATATTATAACGGCTTTCTGCTGTCTCATCGTGATACCACTGGCCTTGAGCGGCTGTCTGGAGCAAGTGCAAACCTCACGCCTTCCATCCGGCGCTCTCTCCAACTTCCTACTGCATCTGAGGCAGGGCGAGCTGGACGATGCCCGCGCCTACATGGCCCCGGGGCTTGTCACCCCTTCCGCTACGCTGGACCAATCTATCAAGGATGCATCGGCACGGGTGCGCCGCTATGAGATTGAGGACCAAAAGGCAACGAGCGTGGACCTCGGCAATGGCGAACTACAAGAGACAATCTCGGCGCGTGTGCGCCTGAAAACACCCGCCGGACAACCCACCCCCGACCCAAGCTCAGGCTGGCAGCAGACTGACGTAATCACAGCCCGTATCGTGATGCGCGGCCCCGGCTGGCGAATACTCAACTTCGAGCTAAAGTGCTGCGATAAATAGGGGTTAGGGGCTAGGGGCTAGGGGCTAGCAGTGCCAGGTTGACGTAAGCCCCAGCTACACCCTCACGTAAGGTGAGTTAGTAATAGTCGGTGTAGAGGAGTAGGCCGAAGGCCAGCAGGTTGGCCGCGATCAAGGCGAGGTCTTTCTTCTGCCTTCCGGCGTGCTCTTCGTCCGCCCAGTGCTGAGCAAGCTGCATGAAGTAGAGCAGCATGTATGAGAACTGAGTGGACATGTAGACGAAGTGATAATAGCCGAGAAGGTTCCAGCGCCAGGGCTTTGTCATTGTCCAGTTCACCATGCCGCCGCGACCCTGGGCGATGTGGAAAATGAGCGAGATAACGCTGCCACCGGCTATTGGCACAATTGTGCCCCCCGAACCGAGGCGAGGCCGCCACCTCTGGAGCGACCTGACCATCACCGTGTTGATGAACGGCAGGATCATGCCGTCGCCGAAGATCGCCGACCTGAATGTCAGGGTGGGACGATGCTTCTTTATCAATTCGTTGCCCGTCGCAAGCATCCAGAGGTTTGTGCCGCCCGATACCCCCAGTGCGGCGGCAAAGCTGGTGAGCGCCGTGACAGCTAGCAAAGGCCAGTCGCTCTCATTCTCCGTTAGCTTATACGCTTTTTTCAAGCTATCTCTCCTGGTGGCGTATTACGTACTGCGTGAGCAAGCATGGATGAAGTGCCTTCAATGCCTCATGCAGTACGCAGTACGGGTCCATTTCACAGAAAAGTGAGTATGCAAAGGCCGTGCCGTCGATCTGTGTTATAATACAATACCCCATATCTTCGACGGCCAGGAGGCCCAACTATGTCTTCTAGCGCGCATTATTCTCCTAACGGTCTCACGCGCATGGCGCGCCGCGTCCAACCCATTGGCGTTTCGGTATTCTCGGAGATGAGCCGCCTCGCCCAGGAACACAACGCGGTAAATCTCTCGCAAGGCTTCCCTGATTTCCCTGCCCCCGATTGGCTGAAGGACGCAGCCCAGGAAGCTATAGAGCGCGACGTTAACCAGTATGCCCCAAGCCAGGGTTCGGCCAGGCTGAGGAAGGCGATTGCCGCCAAAGTTGAAGAGCGAATGGGCACCGGCTATGACGAGAATCTCGAGATTACCGTCACCAGCGGGGCTACGGAGGCCGTTTACGACGCGATACAGGCGCTGGTGAACCCAGGAGATGAGGTGATAGTTTTCGAGCCATTCTACGATTCGTACGTGCCTGCCATCGAGCTCGCGGGCGGGGTGCCCAGCTTCTTAACGCTGCATGCGCCGCATTGGAGCTTCGACTTTGGCGACCTCATCGCCAGCTTTAACGACCGGACGCGTGCCATCCTCATCAACACCCCCCACAACCCGACCGGCAAGGTCTTCGGGATGGAGGAGCTTGAGCTAATAGCTGATCTTTGCAAAAAGCATGACGTGCTGGCGATCACCGACGAGGTATACGAATATCTAGTCTACGACGACAACCGCCATATATCCATAGCCAGCCTGCCTGGGATGCGTAACCGCACAGTAACGATCAACTCGGCCTCAAAGACCTTTTCCGTTACAGGCTGGAAGATAGGGTACATGCTTGCCGCGCCTGACCTCACGGAAGCGGTCAGGCGATTGCACCAGTTCGTGGTCTTTTGCAGCGCGGCTCCATTCCAGGAAGCAGTAGCTATCGGTATGGAGAGGGCAGGGAGCAGCAGCTATTACAGAGACCTTCAGGCCGGTTACGTCACACGCCGCGATATGCTGCTGGAGGCGCTGCAAAGGGCAGAACTCAAGCCGATACGCCCACAGGGCGCCTTCTTCGTTATGTCGGATATATCGGGGCTGGGCTTCAAGGATGATGTCGAGTTCGCCAGGTACATGACCACTGAGGTGGGCGTGGCCTGTATACCGCCCTCAGCCTTCTACCACAACCCGGCAGGAGGGGCAAATCTGGCTCGGTGGTGCTTCGCCAAGCGGCATGAAACGCTCAACGCTGCTGGCGAACGGCTCGAAGGGTGGAGCAGTAGCAAATTACTTACTAATCGCTGACGCATCACCCATATAATGGAGCAACAATTAGAAGATGGATTTTAACTTGACGCCGCAACAAAAAGAGTTGCGCAGCAGGATACGAAGCTTTGCTGAGATGAAGCTCGCGCCCACTGTGTCAGCACGAGATGAAGCGGGCACATTCGACAGGTGGGTCTTTGATGCTTGCGTGGAGGCGGGGTTAGCGGGGCTGCCTTTCTCCAAGGAATATTGCGGGGGCGGAGGCAGCCTTCTTGACTACATAATCGCTTTGGAGGAGATAGGCAGGGTAGAGTCGGCGCAGGTGTTGGTGCTCGCCTCACACCTGGCGCCTATGACCTGCTTGCTGCAACATGGCAGCGCGAAGCAGAAAGAGCGCTGGCTGGTGCCGATGTGCAAAGGCGAAGCGCTGGCCTGCTTCAGCATCACAGAGCCGGGGGCAGGCTCTGACCCTGCATCAATGAAATCGCATGCAGTGAAAGAGGGCAACAGCTACGTGATCAACGGGCGCAAGACCTTCGCCACCAACTCAGGAGCGGCGGATATTTACGTCCTCTTTGCCTCAACAGAGCCTGAAGCGGGCGGAAAGGGCGTGAGCGCCTTCATCATCCCGCGAGATACGCCTGGGTTGTCTTTTGGCGAGCCGATTCAGAAGATGGGGGTGCGCACATCGGTGCAGCGTGAGATTTATCTGGAAGATTGCAGAGTGCCTGCGGAAAACTTGCTTGGGCATGAAGGCCAGGGGATAAGGATCGCGCTGGCTGCGCTCGATGTTGGACGTATCGAAATAGCGGCCCAGGGGATCGGGCTATCACAGGCCGGATATGATGCCGCTCTCAACCATGCGAAGGCGCGACAGCAATTCGGACAGGCGATAGGGCAGAACCAGGCGGTCAGCTTCATGCTCGCTGATATGTACGTGGCTACGGAGGCTGCCCGCTTCCTCACTTACAGAGCCGCGCTCTCCTACGATGAGGGGAAGCCTTACGCGAAAGAAGCGGCTATGGCAAAGCTCCTGGCGACTGACACCGCGATGAAAGTGACAACCGACGCTGTGCAAATCCTGGGCGGCTTCGGCGTGACCAAGGCAAGCCCGGTAGAGCGCTATATGCGCGATGCCAAAGTGACGCAAATCTACGAGGGGACGAACCAGGTGCAGAGGATGGTAATCGCGGGTCACATTATGAAGTAGTCCCTGGCAAGACGAAGACAGGTAGGCACTTGTAAAGCGTGGCGGGTTACGTGTAATAACCAGAGGGTCTAACATAGTGGACAAGAATGTAGAACTTACTGAGGAAGATGTGCATCACATCACCAGTTACCTGGATGTTGATGCCCCAACGGATAAAGCCGACCTGGCTTTTGTTTTCGGAGGTAGGTTTACTGAGCCAGCCTATATCGCTGCTGACCTGTTCAAGCAAGGCGTGGTCAAATACATATTGTTGAGTGGTGGCGTGAATAGAATTACAGGGGGGAACGAGGCAGAGACACATCTTGCTATCGTCTTGCAAGAGGGAGTTCCAAGAGACCACATCATTGTAGAAAACGAGTCCACCAACACTTATGAAAACGCGCTATGGACATTACCCAGGTTGAGTGCTCAAGTAGAGCTGGCAAGCATAAAGCGGGTTGTGGTAATAACAAAGTGGTATCATTGCCGCCGTGCTATGATGACCCTCAAAAGGAGCTGGCCTGAGGGTATCCACTATTTCACGAAGTGCTTTGAGCCAGAAGGAATACCACTCACACAATGGTGGTTGCACGAGGCATCACGCAAGCGCGCTCTGAAGGAGTGGCAGCGCATTCCCTACTACATGCAGGCCAGCTACCTAGCTGATTTACACAAGGGAGATGATGGCTGGGTTTAACTCCGCGCGCATATGCTGCCCGGTCTCCACATCTGACTATCGCGCGTTACGGAATGCTTATCACAAAGCTCCCGCTATCTCGTCAATATGCGCTTTGCGGTGGATTGAGCGGTCTACCATACGGTGCTCGTGTTTGCCTCCGCCCTTCATGTAAGCGTCCAGACGGTCTGCGGGCAAGCTTGCTATTTTGCGGTCTACAGCCTCGGCTGCTTCAACAGCCTGGCGAGCGGCCTCACGCGGGGGTAGAGCAAGCCACTGGGCGAAGCCCGCGCTGTTGATCATATCTTGCTCTACATCTGTGCTGAAGTGCCTGTTAGTGTCGCCTTGCTCCCATAACTCCCAGCAGGCAAAGCGCATACGGTCCCAGAATGCAAGGTGCGCCAGCATCGCGGCGACCGTCCACCCATCATCCCTCACATCGCGAGCCAGTTGCTCGTCGCTGAGGCTCGCTACCAGCCTGGTCAGCCTTGCCCGCTCTGCGTCATTCCGCTGTCTGTAAGATTGGTCCATAAATGTGTCGCTCCATCATAACTGCCTCAGCCCGATTGCTTTCATATCCCCAACTCCACCACCCACTCGCGCAGTATACCCATAGCCCGAGCCACAGCTTCTACATTCTCACGGTCGTTCAGCCAACGGCTAACACCTGATGGGTGGGGCAATGGGAGATAGCAAACGCCCTCCTTCTTTACGGCTGTACCCACCACCGCGCTCAAGGAAGGCGCTCTGCCGAGAAAGGTCTGGATCGCCAGCATGCCGACCAACAAAATTATCTCAGGCTGGAGCAGGCGCAGCTGGTCGTCGAGCCAGGGCCTGCAAAGCAACTGCTCGGTGAGGGTGGGCAGTCGGTCGCCTCTCGCGCCGGGGAGACGGCCTGGATAGCACTTGGTGACCGCGCTAAAGTGAATCTTGCGCCAGAAGTCGTCACGCGGTATGCCGCCCATCTCAAACCAGGCCCGCAGCTTTTCGCCTGCTATCCCGGCGAAGGGGCGGTTTTCGCATGTGGCGCGCAAGCCGGGCGCTTGCCCTATCAGCAGGATGCGCGGCAGAGGAGCATCCGGCTCAGGGTCGCGGGCGATAGGCGTTGACTCGCGCTCGCTGAGGTACCCTGCCAGGTGACAGTGGCGGCAGGCGCGCATGCGGGTGTTCAACTCAATAAGGGTGGAGAAGGGTGGATCGAGGTGATATCCACAGGTTGAAGGCCCGCTATTCTCTATTGCGAGATGCTCTATGCCGGGCATACTTTAACCTTCTTGCCCCTGGACCAGGCTGCGCAGCAGGGCGAGGTTCTCTTTATCCTCCGCCATGTCGGGGCCTTTGGGGGTCTCCAGCACCTTGGGGAGAGATGCCAGGCGTGGATCGTTCATTATCATGCGGAACGGCTCAACCCCCAGCGCGCCCTTGCCAATATGCTCGTGGCGGTCAAGGTGAGAGCCGAGGCCCTTCTTCGAGTCGTTCAGGTGAATGGCACGCAGCTTGTCGAGACCTACTATTCTGTCAAACGACTCTACCATGCGCTCGTATGTCAGAGGCTCTGTGAAGTCTATGCCTGCGGCAAAAAGATGGCATGTATCCCAGCAAACAGCTACTCGCGGCTTATTTTCAGCGCTGAGCGAGCCAAGTATAGTGGCGAAGTGCTCAAAGCAGTAACAAAGGCAAGTGCCCTGTCCGGCCGTAGTCTCCAGTAGCACCGTAACCTGCTGGCCTGGGCGTTCGGCCAGCACACGGTCGATACCGCGTGCTATCCGCTCAAGGCCGACTTCCTCGCCCGAACCCATGTGCGCTCCCGCGTGAGTAACGAGCGCCGGAATAGCAAGAGTGGCGCAGCGGTCAAGCTCATGGCCGAAGGCTTGCAGCGACTTCTCCCAGAGAAGGTCGTCAGGGCTGGCAAGGTTGATCAGGTAGGAGTCGTGAACAATCAGAGCCGATGCATCGAGGCAAGACTGCTCACGCGTGCGCTTGAATAAATCGGCCTCTCCTTCGCTGATCGGCTTCGCGGCCCATTGGTTAGCATTCTTGCTGAAAAGCTGCACAGCCGTACAGCCGATTTCCTCTGCGCGCTCAAGCGCCTTGTAATAGCCGCCCGCAGCCGACATGTGAGCGCCAAGTTTCATTCTATCTCCATAAGAACAAAGGGTAGAAGCCTCTCTAAGGCTTGATCTATTATAGAGCATCCTGCGGTGAGGAAAGGACAAAACGACGAGAGGCGCGCCTCGGCTTTGGCTACCTGCTATCTGCCGCCCTGCCCTATGAGCTAGCCGTTAGTGGCTGCTGGGATGGCTTCTGCTATAGCCTCTAACGCGGCCAACACACCTCGCTCCATGTCGGATAAGAGCATTCCGGGCGCCACAGGATCATCACCCGGCAAGCCAGGAACATGTATGAAGCCTATGCGCGGCGCGTCAGGCAGGCTTTTTGCCCAGGCCAGCGCCATGTAAAGAGTGTGGTTGCACAAATATTCGCCCGCACTCAACGACAGTTCAACCGGCAAGCCCGTAGAGATGATTCTAGCGACTATAATCTCCACAGGCAGTGTGCTGGGCAGTTCGTCTGGCCCATTGGCGTCAATGTGCAGGATACCTGGTGAGCCACCGGAGTTGTCGGGGCGGTTGTCGCAGGCGTTACAAGCCCGGCTTTCAACGGAGATGTAAGGGCGGCGGGCCGCTTGCCCCAGCATCAACAGCCACTGCGGGCGCATCTGCTCGATAGCGGCGCGCAGAGCAGGCCACGCCTGTTGCCAATCTACAGGAAGCTGCCTGGATATAACGTGCAGGCCACCAATTTGCTTATTATCCAAGGCGCGTGCAACCTCCCAGGAAGGGTTGGTAGACCACTTGCCGAACGGTTCAAAGCCCGTGAGCAGTAAGGTAGGAGGGAGATGTTGCTTATTATCCATTTAGCGAGTGATATCCAGCCGCAGCGCGTCGCTTACACGGTTGAAGTAGTTGAACAGACCTATGGCGCAGGTCATTTCGACGATCTGGCCGCCGTCGAAGGAGCCTTTCAATCGCCCCCAAAGCTCGTCACTCACTGCATGGCCCGACTCGGTGATCCGGTCGGCAAACTCCAAAGCAACCAACTCTTTCTCTGAGAAGAGAGCAGTGTCGAGTATAGCGTTTTGCAAGCCGGCAATTTTCTCCTCCGGCACCTTGTGACGCCGCAACGCGGCGGTGTGCGAAGCCAGTCAATATGCACACCTGTTGAGGGCGCTGGTGCGAACAATTAGCATCTCCTTGAAAGAAGGGGCCAATGTGCCTGTGCCGAGGATAGCGGCCATGTGCGCCTCTGCGGTCAGCATAATCTCCGGGCGAACAGCAAGGGTGCGGAACATATTAGGTATGTTGCCGCGCGTTCGCATAAATCTGTCGAAGACCTTGCGCACTTCGGGCGTGGCGTCATCCGGGTCTATTATCGGGAGCCGAGCCATATTGATCCTCCAATGCGGTTCGAGGGGTGTAGCTACATTGTATCACAAAAGGGTGACGTCGCGCCCTGGAGAACTACCGTTGAGGCAACGAATCCCGCCGTAGAACA
This sequence comes from Chloroflexota bacterium, assembly GCA_015478675.1. The sequence goes on from JADMIH010000105.1 coordinate 10,366, forward strand.
AGCGACTGAAAATGCACGTCTGGCTCACGCTCAAGCGGGATCGCCCTGAAGTAAAGTAGCTCAAAGAATGAGGCGACTATCTCTTGTAGGTGCTCATCGGTGTGATAGGAGAAGAAGCGCTTCGGGTCATGGTGGTCACCAGGCCAGGGTCCCTCACGGTCCAGACCTCCATAGAGACCCAGGTAAAAAAGGCCTCCAGCTTTTAGTAAAGACCGAATCCGCGCCAGGACTGAGGGCATATCACGCCCCGGAACGTGCAGCAGGCAGTTGAGGGCGTAAACCGCATCGAAGGTGCCCTCCGCAAAATCGAGGTGAAGGAAGTCCATTGTATAAGCAGTCAGCCCCTTCGCCTGGCAGAGCTTCACCATCTCAGGTGAAAGGTCGGTGCTGATGACCCGCAGCCCATTGTCCTGAAAGAACTTGCTGTCCTTGCCTGTGCCCGCGCCTACCTCCAGCAGTGACGTTTTGCCCTCTTTCTGGAGCATTCGCAGGAAGTACTTTCTCTCCTCCGTTTTCCAGGCAGCAACGGGGCTTTGCTCGCGCTCTTCAGCGGTGCGATCATAAGAATTGCGTAGCTCAGCTATTACTTCATCATATATATACATAGGCTCCATCCCCGAGCCCTCTACGCGTCCCAACGCGCCTCAGCCTCATCGCTCAAAAGGCCGAGCCACCAACTTCCAAGCCGGACCCAGCCGGAACGCGTGTTGCCCGCCCCATCAGCTACGACTACTCGATAGACAACCTGGCCTTTAGATGAGGTCCAGAAGAATGGTCCGCGAAAAAAGTATGCGTTATTGTACCGTAGTAAGCTGTACCCATTCCTGGATGCCCATTCCTGAAGCATAGCGAGCGAACGGCGTGAGCGCCAGACGAGGCTCAGCGCCGCGATAACAATAACGAGGATAACGAAAGGAATGTAAAGCGAATCCACTCTCTACCCCGGTATGAGAAGGAGCTTGCCGGCGGTGGCGCGACCTTCCAGAAGGCGGTGCGCTTCGGCTGCCTGGGAAAGGGGAAGCACGCGGTCAATCCGCAGCTTGAGCGCGCCCGAAGCTACCATATTGAGCACAGCATCGGCGTGCATCAGCAGTTCTTCGCGTCTGGCGATGTAGTGGAAGAGGGTTGGACGCGTCAGGAAGAGGGATGAGCGGGCGATAGGAGCCATCTCCACAGTTGGAACAGGGCCGCTTGACTGCCCAAAGCTGACCATGTAACCGAGCATAGCAAGGGAGTTGAGGCTTTTGGTGAAAGTGTCCTTACCGACGGAGTCGTAGACTACGTTTACACCTTCCCCATCGGTGAGCCGCTTTACCTCCACCTCGAAGTCCTGCTGAGTGTAGAGAATGACCTCATCAGCTCCTGCCTCACGAGCAAGGGCAGCTTTCTCGTCTGTTGAAACGGTGCCGTACACCGTTGCGCCCAGTTGCTTTGCCATTTGCACCAGCAGCGACCCAGCACCCCCCGCTGCGGCATGAACCAGCACGCGGTCTCCGCGCTTTACGGGATATGTCGTGTGCGTCAGGTAATGAGCGGTCATTCCCTGCAACATCGCGGCTGCCGCCTGCTGGGAGTCCATACCTTCAGGGATTGGAACCAGCATCTGCGCGGGCACAGTGGCGTAATCGGCGTAAGAGCCTGAGCCGAGTCGAGCCGCGTAAGCCACGCGCTCGCCGACGCGGGGGGTGGAGACCCCAGGCCCAAGTGCCTCCACAATGCCCGCTGCCTCTCCCCCCGGCGTAAAAGGAAGCTCCTTCTCGTATAGCCCGCTGCGATTGTAAACATCTATGAAGTTGACCCCTGAGGCTTCTACTTTTACAAGGGCTTCACCTTCGGCAGGCACAGGTATATCTATCTCTTCGTAGGACAAAACCTCTGGGCCGCCTGTCTTGTACACACGTATTGCATGCATGATTTGTCTCCCTCTATGGCTGCTGGGAGCCGGTTGACACCCAAATACCCCTATGATAGACTGGCAGCGTAAAGTGTGGGGGTGTGCGCTCCAAATGGCTACCTTCGTAAATTAGCGCAGTATTATGTACATTATAATACTCCGCGCAAAAGAGGCCCCTGTACCAAAGATTGGATCAAGCAAACAGGATACCCTGCTTATATTATTCCCGTGATTTCCAGGAGGATAGATAGAAGGATGGACTTTCTTCTTAACGAGGAGCAGAGGTCAGTACAGAAACTGACATACGACTTCGCGCAAAAAGAGATAGCTCCCAGCGCACGCGAGCACGACGAACAGGGCACGATCAACTGGGAGGCGCTCAAGAAGATGGGGCCCCTCGGCCTGCTTGGAGGTCCAATCCCGGAAGAGTACGGCGGGTCTGGCTTCGATTATATCTCCTTTGGGATTATTTGCGAAGAACTGGAGAGAGCCGAAACAGCTTTCCGCGTCATACAGAGCGTGCATGTCGGCCTCAACTCGCTAACGTTGTTGCAGTGGGGCACGGAGGAACAAAAGCAGAAGTATCTGGTGCCGCAAGCCAGAGGCGAAAAGCTCGCCACCTTTGGCCTCACCGAGCCGGGCGCGGGGTCAGACGCGGGCAACGTGGCGACCACCGCCCGCAAAGACGGCGACAGCTACATACTCAACGGCTCGAAGCTCTGGATCAGCCTTGCGGATATAGCCGATCACTTTCTGGTATTTGCCTCACTCGACCGCTCGAAGAAGCATCACGGTATGGCGGCATTCATCCTTGAGCGGGGCATGGAGGGCCTCTCCACAGGCACGATACATGGCAAGCTGGGGGTGCGCGCGGGCAACACAGGCGAGATAGTAATGCAGGACGTGCGCGTGCCCAAAGAGAATATGGTGGGCGAGCCGGGAGAAGGTTTCGCTATAGCCATGTCGGCCCTCGACTGGGGCCGCTTTACAGTAGCCACAGGCGCGGTGGGGCTGGCACAAGCCTGTCTCGACGCATCGGTCAAATATGCCAATGAACGGCAGGCGTTTGGCCGCCCTATCGGTAAGTTCCAACTCGTTGAGCAGATGATCGCCAAGATGGTGGCGGGGATCGAAACTTCGCGTCTGCTTTGTTACCGCGTAGGCTGGATGAAAAACTACGGTATGAAAACCACCCGTGAAACCTCGCTCGCCAAGTGGCAAGCGTGCAATGTGGCCTTTGAGAGCGCCAACGATGCGATTGAGGTGCATGGCGCGTACGGCTATTCCTCGGAGTATCCTGCCGAACGTTATCTGCGTAACAGCCGGGGCGCGGTAATCTATGAAGGGACCCGCGAGGTACACACAGTGTTGCAGGGGGAGTACGCTCTGGGGTATCGCTATGATAAACCGTACCGCTGCCCGCCCCCACCGGCAGTGGGTTATGAGCGCAAGGATATGTATGACGCCACCAGTGCCCTGCACTACCCGTTCGCCTTCCCCGTGCAGGTAGAGAAAGGCGCGACTCCGA
>JADMIH010000106.1 GCA_015478675.1 Chloroflexota bacterium
GCAATAAAACCCCCTCTCCCTTCATGGGAGAACAACTGTATCCCCTGTGCCCTCAGCAGAGAGAAAGCTCCCTCTCCCATGAAGGGAGAGGGGCATGGGGTGAGGGCGGGTAGGTGAGGGTACGCTTCCACAGTTAGCCCAAGAAAATCGCTCCACCTCAACTCCTCTAAAAATGCGAACGGTAGTAGTAGGGGCGGTGCAGAATCGCTCGTATTTTCATTCGTAATGGTGGCCCGCAGGGTCATGGCTTACTCTGAATATTTACGGCGGTCGGTGATAGGCCGCGTGACACACCGTTCTACCTTTGCTTGCACTTTCGATCTGCTAATCTCTTTTCCTACTTCTTCTCGGTAAGTCGCACGCTGTACATGCCGAACGACAACGGCCTGGAGTCATGCGGTGCGTCTACGCGGATTGGCGCTTCGGGGCTGCTGAAAGTAATAATATTATTCCCGGACGGCATTTCTACTTCTACTGAATAAGCTCTTGCACCCTCTTCGGGCTTCAACTGTATTGCGGCAATGTTGCGCCCATCTATTGCCACGTTGAGGGTGCGTGCTCGCTTATAAGTGTATGCTGTGAAGTCGAGCTCGGCGCGCAGAGGAGCTTTTGTCAGATTCATCGAGTAGAGCTCAGAAGGCTGCCCGTCTGTGCTGTCAGCCCATCGGTTGATGTAGCCCTCCTGCCCTACCGCGCTGACGAACCAGCCCGTGCCGACATCCAGTGTCAAAGGATTGGCGGGAGGTGGGCTTTCAGGCACACGATAAACCCACATCAGGTTATCCTCATAATATGGTTTCGCCCCTGCGCCGAAGACACGTGTCAGGGTGCTGTCATACAAAAGCCGCTCTTGAGGGGTAATAGCATCTTTATACAACACGATATAGCGCACATTATAATAGTTGAGAATAGGCACACCTTGCGTACTGTAATCTGTGCGGGCGAGGAAGTCTTGCTTGGGGTAAAAGAGCGTTTGCTGGTCTTGTGGGTAGTCTACCAGAAAGAGCTCATGAAAGAGGCTGGAGGTTTTCATAAAGTTGTTGGGGTTAGAGAGCTTATGGTCGCGTGCCCAGCGTCCCCCAAAGATAGGTTTGTTATGCAGGGTCTGATAAGCCATGTGGGTGTTCTCGCCCTTGCCCTTTTGGGTGAAAGAGGGCAACTCCAGGATCGCATAGCTCTCTTTGTCTCCGGCGAGACTGCTGTAGAATGGCGGCCACTCAGGTTTATCTGCGGTAGCATTGCCTGAAGCTTGCACGAAACCCGCCAGCGTCACCGTAAGAAAGACAACTGTCATCAGAGCCACAGGCAACTTGCCTTTCCCCCACCAGAAGCCTACGCCCTTCCACCTCGGAGTCAAGCGCAAACAGTCAATAAGGGCTTTCAGGCCAAAGGCTGTGAATATCCCAAAGACCAGCATATCCACGCTATAAAAGCGGCGTGGATCACGCCCCACATCGAAGACCGGCAGGTCTTGAAAGATTGAATAGGGTAATGCAAAGCCCGTTTGTTGGCCGTTCACAATAAGGCCGGGGCCAAGGGCCATAACGAAGAAAACCAGCCAGGCCACTCCCCAGAAGGTCGCTAGCTCCCGCTGCCTTCTCTCTCCTCTAAGCAGCGATGCTATGCCCACGAGCGCGACAGCAATAGCCAGATAGCCGGGGTTGCCGAGCCCAGGGCCCAGAAAGTCGGCGATGTCAACAGAGTGCAGCCTCGATTGGTCGGTCACAACAAGCCAGCCGTTTGCCGCTGCCTCGGTTATCATCGGGAAAACCAGCAGCGGAAAAGCTATAGCAGTATAAGCTGCACCAATAATCGCCAGTCTTGACAAGAGCCTCCACTTCTCGCGCCAGCTGCGGTGCGTGAGCAGCAGAAATGCGCCGTACAGCAGAGTGATCAGCACCGCGTACATCAAGTACTGCCAATCAGTAAGCGACAGTATCAGCAACGTCAATATAGACACGGCGACGTACAAAGGCCAGCGCCGGAGGTCCCTCTCTGTTAGCTCACCATCTTTCCATACAGGCTTCCCATACAAGGCACGAAGGACAAAGAGAAGGTACAAAGGGAGCCATTCCGCCGATAGCTTCTCTGATTGCCCGCTCGCAAAGAAGCCAATAAGATACTGGTGGGCGAACGTGTAAGTCGCGGCTCCAGAGAAGGCTGCCCATGAGTTGCCTGTGAGGTCGCGCAACAGCAAGAAAGCAAAGAAGACGGTAATCGAGAGAGCAAAGACGAAGAAGAGGTTAGTAGTGGGGAGGTAGCCCAGGATCATATTGAAAGGCATCGTAATGATGCCATTAAAAGGGTTGAGCGTATGGAAGCGCAGGCTGATGCCTGTAGGATAGTAGATGTAATTAGTGTAGAAAGGGCTGGTGTGCAGGTCCAGCAGGGCCGTCTTGACCCAGTAGTTATCCCAGAGGTTTTCGTAACCGTCTGTGTAGCCCCCGACCAGGGCGGTTGTCAAATTGAAGAGGGCTACCCTGCCGTAGAGCGCCCCCAGTGATATAGAGCCAAGTAGCGCCCAGAGCGTTGAGCCTCGCCATACGCGCCTTCGTGTTGCACTTTCCTTAGCGCCCCTCGCTGTGAAGCCCTCTTCGTCGGTTGTTGCTCCTTGCGCTGGGGTTGCTGTCTTGATCACAACTGCGCCTCTAATGAAGGAGATATGCTGTCAGACCAGAGCTTGTAAGCCACATTACGCGGCTGTGGTGCACGCTGTAGCTGCCCTGCGTGGCCGCCGGGGATTTCAGAAAGGCGTAGGGGTTGCGCCGAGCCGGGCGATAGAACGAAGGGGTCAACCGCGCGATTTTTCATGCGCGTTGTGAAGAATGGTCCAGGCCCCTCGACCTCATAGAAGTGGGTGCCGGGTTGGAGAAGATGCAGATAAGCGTTCACACCAGGGTCGTCCAGGCCGCGCAGTTTCTGCATAGCCTCATCGTCAGTGGCAAAAAGGTCCAAGTCAGTGAAGGACCCCATCTTATACGCCCTCTTGATGGCTCCGGCCAAAGCCCAGTAGGCTCCCGCTTCATCGGGACCTGTCCACAAAAGGGCATTGGCTTCCTCGAAAAGAGCGACGTACCAGCGGGCTATATCTACATCGTTTACTATGATGCCACGTGGTGTGGCTACAAGATGGCTCAGGAATTTGTAAGCGTCTTTACTCGTTATCTTGCCTGCGGTTTTCATGTCACGCAGTGAGTAGTCTACACGGTCAGCGCAGAGGCTGGGGAGTGGCTGCTCAAGGAGTGGATAGCTGTCAGGTTCAAGGGCGGCTTGCAGAGGGATGTCGTGGCGGCTCAGTATATCGGGTATGCCTGAGGCGAGGATCACCTGGCGCTGGAAGCCTTCGTGAAAGTTGTGCTCATCGCTGGGAAATACTATGTCTATAGTATGCGAGAAGGCGGTGTGCGGTACGTCGTGAAGCAACCCTGCTACTTGTTCCTCAAGCGACGCCCCCAGCCGAGTAAGGAGGTGCATTACCCCCAGGCTATGCTCATAGCGGGTATTCCGGCGCTGCTCAGGCAGCAAATAAAAGCTGGCTCCCGCCTGGTGTACCCCTTTCAGCCTCTGCATCGGTGCGGAGTGCGCCAGCTCCGCAAGCACCGACTCATCAAGGCTAATCTCTCCCCATAAGGGGTCGGATTCGTAGCTATGCATAGGAAAATTATACCCCATAGGTGGCGAGTATGTCGGCGTTTGCGGATGTTTGTATGCAAGCGCCCTGTAGCGGCCGACCGTAAGCCTTCAGAATATCCCATGACCCTACGGGCCACCAACCGACAATGAAAATACGCCCTCAGCGGGCTATTTTCAGAAGAATAAGGGTGCAGGGGTATATAGCCCCTGACGGGGGTCACAGCGGTGTCCCCCCGCTCTTCCCATGCACAAAGCCCCCTCTCCCATGAAGGGAGAGGGGCATGGGGCGAGGGAGAAAGCCCCCTCTCCCTTCATGGGAGAGGGGGTTTGGGGGTGAGGGTACGTAAGGGTACGTAAGGGTGCGTAAGGGTACGCCCGTACAGATACCCCTTGAACTTGGTTCTATCCTACATCTGAACGCTTACACCGGCCCTGCCCATTGTATTCCGAGCATGGAAGGTGTATAATTTACACGTAGTGCTATGATCTCACTTCTGTAGAGGATGGAGGAGAGAGCCTTGAGACCTTTGCCTTTTTTGAATTGGAATCCAAGCTGCCTGTTGGCATGACCTGTGGCAGTAAAGATGAGGCAACGGTAAGGCAAGGCCGGAGATGCTACTCCGGCCATTTGCTGCCCGGATTGGCCCGGATTGTCATTGAGAGGTGCATCTATCCATGTTGCACCGCACACACAGTAAAGGAGCTATTGCTTACCGCATGAAGAAACAACAACATTATCCTAAGAAACAGCAGAACCGCCCGCCCGTCACCACCACGCCCGCAGGCCCACGCCGCTCTCGCGACGACGTGATTACAATGGACGGCACTGTAGTAGATGCGCTGCCTAATGCCCTCTTTAACGTAGAGCTAGAGAATGGACACAAGGTGCTGGGGCACATATCGGGTAAGATGCGCACGAACTACATCAAAATCGTCCCCGGCGACCGCGTTCTGGTCGAACTGTCGCCTTACGACTTGACGAAGGGCCGCATCACTTTCCGCTACAGGTAAGGAGTTACTTGCTCGCCTACAGCTTACTCAACCCGGGCCAGGGCGTAGCTAACTCTAACTTACCCTCTTTCCATGCCTCTATTGCGGCATAATTATCCTTCGCTCACCTCCCAGAAATACCTGATAGATGAAGCTCATAGCATTTGATGGAGATAACACCCTCTGGCAGCCTCTCAGCGGCGTTAATCTCTCTGACCGCACGCCCACAGACGATATTGGCTGGCCCAACTTCACCTATAAGGCCACAGACGACCCGTTGGTCGTGCAGCGCGATGACGGCGCTCGCTTTGTCCTTGAGCCGGAGGCGCAGGCGCTTTTCTACGCCCTCAAAGAGCGCAGGCTGCTGATCGGCGTAGTAAGCTACAACCATGAGGGCAATATCCGGCGCGTTCTGCACGCCTTTGGCCTGCTCAATCTTGTTGACTATATAGCGGCTGAGTGGCACACCAACAAAGATGCCATGCTTGCCAGGATGCTGGAAGAAGCCCGTAAGGACGGGCACAAGCTGAGCGCAGGCGACCTTATACTGGTAGATGATGACCCCTGGGACATTTATAGGGGCCAGTGTGCGCGGATGGGCACAGGGTTTTGCCGCTTCGGGGTTGACATAAAGCGGCTGAGCGAGGTGCTGGGGCTGCTTGAATCACCTGAAACACCTGCCAATCCTGGCTGAGGCGCAGTGATGAGCTTTGTAGAGTGGGTAACTGCACTGGCTTTGCTCCTTGTAGGGATTGCCGGTATTTACAACGGAATCCTGGCATTGCTTCACCGAGAGGCCAGCTATGATTTCTACAGCGTTGTGGGTATACGTGGGCTTATATTCGGTTTGCTATATGGCGCAGGAGGGGTTGTAGCTTTGCTGGTGGTTGCGCTCATGGTCACACGTGCTGCCTAGATGCGGAAAAGCCGCATCTCACCTGGGCACAACCAAAACATCTCTCGATTTCTCTTACGAGGGTAGCCTTTGCGGGAAGCTCAGTTATGCCTCACATTCGGGTAGTCAGAGAGCTGCCTCGCTAACCACTTTCGAGCATGGAAGCCTCAGCGAATAAAGAGCAGCCCTGCTATTGCCCCGACCAGCGACGTGATGAAGATGAAGCCATTTGTTATCTTCTGCTCGGTTTCGTTGCTGAACTTGAAGACGCCCATGCTCTCTATAACATTGGTGCCCATGCGCACGTAGGTGCTCGCGAAGTAGTCCAGAACCAGGCCGATAACCCCGCTCGCAGCCACTATCAGTACGCGCAAAAGCAGATTGATGGGCAAGCGATCCCACCTGCCCCAATCACTTATGATGCTAACAACAACCCCAAGCGCCAGCGCCCAGGTAACTACACGCTGCCAGGGTAGATCCTTCAGTTGGAACATAAGCTAATACCCCTGACCGAATTTGTGACTTGTGACTTGTGACCTCATGTAACTCATGATAACAGATAGCAGATGCGCTCTCATCTCCATACAACAAAGCCGGCTTTCAGTGCGCCATCTCTACTTTGTCATTCCTCACTGCGTTCAGAATGACAAAGTAGAGTTCATTTGCCAAAGGCCCACTTTGAACTGGCCCAGGCTGCGTAAGGTGAGTTACGAATTGGGAGTTATAGATACTCGATTTAGAGCTACCACCAACGCCACGAATCCGATTATACCCTCTCGTATCCGGCTTGTTAAGAGGACTTTGGTCCAGGCGCCGGTAGGAAAAGGGTAACTTTCCTGGTGTGCCGCTGCGCAACTCCACCTTTGAATATGCAAGTGACCGCGCAGTGGCCCGTCCGTGTGGCCGCCATCTGTCACCGGTCACCTGCCACTCCGCGACCCCAGCAAGTGATATAATCTGGTATGAATGCCAATGTGGGCTTGTCCTTCTTACGACCGGAGGCGCTGCTACTCCTGCTGCTATTGGTGCCGCTCGCGGTATACCTGTCGCGCACCGGACGGTCGCTCCTGAGGCCAGGCATGCGGCGCTTTAGCCTGGGGCTACGTGTTGCATTGATAGTGTTGCTGGTGCTGGCGCTCTCTGGAGTGAGTGTGGTGCGCGCTGCTGATCGTCTTTCTGTGGTCTTTCTGGTAGATCACTCTGACAGCATCGCCGCAGCGCAAAAGGCGCTTCAGGCCGGCTATCTTCGCAATGCCATCACCGGCATGGGCGACACCGACCAGGCCGGCGTGGTGGTTTTCGGGGCCGATGCGCTCGTGGACCGCCCTGTCCTCCCTGATAAATCGCCGCCCGATCTGACAAGCGCCCCTTCCACTACTTTCAGCAACATCGGCGATGCTATTCGCCTGGGCCTTGCTTCCGCGCCGCGAGATACAGCACGGCGGTTGGTGCTCCTTTCTGATGGTAGAGAGAATGCGGGCAGCGCGGAGCTGGCGGCTCGCCTGGCTGCTGCCAACGGGGTGCCGGTTGACGTCGTGCCGCTCTCCAGCCTCAACGGCCCTGAAATATATCTGGATGGCCTGAGTGCGCCTTCCACTGCGCGCGAGAACAATCAGATCTCTCTGCAAGTAAGCGTGCAGAGTAGCACAGATACTACTGCGACCCTTATGCTCTTTATGGATGGCGAGGCGCTCAACACGCAAAGCGTGAGTCTCACGCGTGGGGCAAACAGCTTCGTGCAAAACATCGCCCATGCGGCTAAAGGTTTCCACACCTACACAGCGCAGATTGTGCCACAGGTGGGGACGGATACCAGGGGGGAAAATAACCGCTACAGCGCCTTTACGAATGTAATTGGCAAGCCGCGCATCCTGATGGTCGAGGGTCGCGCGGGCGAGGCAGCTGCGCTCAAGAGCGCGCTCGATCCATCCCTGGAGGCCGACGTTATAGCTCCAGATGCTATGCCCTCTGATCTGAAATCGCTGGCGGCATATGATGGCGTTGTGCTGGTGAACGTGCCAGCTTCTTCCCTCTCCAGTAAGAGCATGGATAATTTGCAAGTAGCTGTACGCGACCTGGGCAAAGGGCTAATAGTAGTAGGGGGTGATGAGAGCTACGCCGTGGGCGGCTACTTCCGCACTCCGCTCGAAGCAATGCTCCCAGTTGACCTGAACCTCCCCTCAAAGCTGGAGATCCCAAGCGTAGGTATGGCGCTCGTCATTGACCGCTCCGGCAGCATGGAAGCAGGCCACACCGCCGACGGTGCAGGCGTCAAGAAGATTGAGCTAGCTAAAGAGGCGGCTTATCGCGCAGTGGCTCAGTTGAGTGCCAAAGACTATGCAGGGGTAATCACCTTTGACAGCTCGGCAGACTGGGTAGTGCCTATGCAAGCGCTTGGCGACCCTTCGCAGTTCAAAGGCCGCATCGGCAGCATCACTGCGGGTGGCGGCACCAATATATACGCCGGCCTCGCCCCCGCCGTGGACGCTCTTATCGCGAGCAAGGCCAAGAGCAAGCATATTGTCCTACTCACAGATGGCGACTCCGAGCCAGGTGACTACGCCGGGCTCACCAGGAAGATAGCTGACAATGGCATTACCCTCTCCACAGTGGCGGTCGGCTCAGACGCCAACACCGAGTTGATGAAGAGCCTGGCGGCTGCGGGCAAAGGGCGTTATTACTATACAGAGGATGGCAACGCCTTGCCGCAGATATTCGCGCAGGAGAGCCACTTCGCCGCCCGCTCCTACATAATTGAGCGCCCATTCAGCCCGGAGCGCACATCCCCTTCGCCCATCCTTGATCGATTAGGAGGATTGCCGCAATTGCAGGGCTATGTGGGCACAACCCCCAGGCCTGGCGGGCAGGTATCGCTCGTTTCCGACGCGGGAGACCCGATTCTTGCTCAATGGCAATATGGCCTCGGCAGGGTGGTGGCCTGGACCTCGGATGCGAAGGCACAGTGGGCAAAGAGTTGGGTTGGCTGGCAGGATTTCCCGCGCTTCTGGTCGCAAGCTGTAACCTGGAGCACAGGAGCGGAGACTTCTAATCTCTTGCAGCCTCGCGTCGCCATAGAGGGCGGTGTTGCCCGTGTGACAGTGGATGCTGCCGCGCCGGATGGCTCTTATCTCAACAATCTATCAGCCAGCGCAGTTGTAGTTTCTCCTGGTCTGATAACCACGACCGTACCTCTACAGCAGAGCGCAGCGGGGCGCTATGAAGGTGCCTTCCCGGCTACGGAGGAAGGCGCCTACCTGCTTCAGATAGAGGCTTCAGGCAAAGATACAGCTAATATGCGTCAGACATTGGGTGCGGTGGTGCCTTATTCGCCTGAGTATAAGGGTGGAGATAGCGACACGGGCCTGCTGGCGCGCATAGCCGCCCTGACCGGCGGCAGGGTGCTCTCCACAGACGCGGTAGACGCCCCATTCGACCACAACCTTGCTGCTGCCAGTATCTCTACCGACTTGTGGCCTTTGTTGTTGCTTGTCGCCATTTTACTCCTCCCCTTCGATGTGGGCGTGCGGCGCGTGGTCGTTCCCCGTGGAGAGCTGGTGCGCGCCCTAGGGCTGTTGCGCCAGAGGGCCGGCCTGCGTCCCAGGTTGGCAGCTGCTGTGCCTCATGCAAGCACGCCGGAAATCGCCGCCCTCTTTGGAGCAAAGAATCGCAGCCGCCACCGCATCGCTCCTGGTGACAAAGCTGTTCGTAACGTTGAACCCGCTGTGCCCTTCCCAGCCGAAGAGCTGCAACTCACGGGGCGCCCCGGACGCTCAACTGCCGCCGCCGCGCCGCGCCCCGAAACGCCACTCGTGCAGGCAGAAAGAGATGATGCGCCTGCTGATGATACCCTGGCATCGAGATTGCGCCGGGCAAGAGAGCAACGGCAATGAGCCTGCCAACGTTATAAATGCTATGAAAGTACAAAACCGCAACCTCATCGCTGACCGCTATCTGTTGCAGGGGTCACTCCGGCAGAATGGCCCTGTACAGCTTTTCGACGGTCTCGACGAGCAACTTCAACGCGCTGTTACAGTGCAGATTCTATCAGCGGAAGGCGCTCAGGATAGAGCTCTGTCGGAGCTTTTTCTGCGCCACCAGCAGATTGCCTCGGACATACACCACTGCTCAATCTTCGCCGTCTACGACGCGGGCAGTTGGGAGGGGCGGCCATTCTCTGTCATGGAGAGGAACACCGGCTCTCCGGCCCTTCCGATTCATCATGGAAGCGATAAGCCTCCTGATGTAGGGCACGCATTGGCGATTACACGTCAGTCTGCCGAGGCGCTTCAATGCTGCCGCGATGCCGGCTTGAGCGATTGGGCCTTCTCACCCGACGTTGTGCGTATAGATGAGCAGGGCAACGCACGCCTTGCTTTGCTCGAAGGCTTTCAGAGCACGGGCGGGCGCAACCTTGCTATCTCCTCAACGCCTGCTACCGATCCCACTGCCCTGGGCGCGCTCCTCAGAATCATGCTGCAAGGCAACCTCGCTCCTGCCGCTAGTGCTACAGCTACAATGCAGCCGTTGCTTCCTCTCCCAGCGCCTGTTATGGCCTTGCTTGGCAGAATGTCCCCAGGCAAAGAGGCGAGCTTGTCGAGAGCGGGGGAGGTGGCACAGGCGATCTCCACGCTAGAAAGCGCATTGTCGCAAGCTACGCAGGCTTATGATGCGCCGCCCGCGAGCGCCGCCGAAGCAAGAGGCCCCCAGGTGATCTCCTCTGGGGAAGCCTATGCAGGGTCTGCCGATGCGCCCACGTTGGCAGCAGTAGCGGTCGCTCTCCCTTCGCTCTCTCCCGGCGTTGATTTGCCCAACGCAACTTACGCACCACCTGTGCAAGCCACAGAGAACCTCACAGTTCCTACAGCGGACAGGCGCAAACGACTACTGCTTGTTGCCCTGGGCGTGCTTCTCCTTGCGAGTCTGTTGCTGGTGCCGCTGCTGCCCAGGCTCGCAGGCGGTGCTACCTCACCCGCCCCCATGAGGAGATTAACGCCGAGTGTAGTTGCAGCGCCTGACCTGCGCGGCAAGTCTCTCGATGATGCCAGGAAAGCAGCGGGTGATGCAGGGCTAAACCTGGCTCAAGCTGACTCCATTTATAGCGCTGCCTACCCTACGGATACAGTGGCGAGCCAGTCGCCTGATCCTGGCGCACAGATTCAGGCCAACAGCCTTATAACAGTAAGCCTGAGCATTGGCCCCGAAGCGACGCCCACCTCGACACCCAGACCTCCGGCACCTACCGCAGCGCCCCGCCCACCTGCCCGGCCTACTGTAGCCCCACCGAATCCTTCCCGCGGTGACAACGGCAAGAAAGATAACGGCAACAAGGGGAAGAAAAACGACCGTTAGACAAACTCCATTGTCTGTGCAAAGCGTAGGAGCCTGATGAAAGGGCCAAAGGGACAGCCCTGAGCCCCCGGTCTCTATTCCTTCGGTAACTGTTCAGATTCAGGGTGGAGGGGCGTCCCTCCCCTCCACTCACCCCATGCCCCCTCTCCCTTCATGGGAGATATACTCCCCAGCAATAAAGCCCCCTCTCCCTTCATGGGAGAGGGGCATGGGGTGAGGGTGCGTGAGGCTAGGTGAGGGTACGCCTCCACAGCTACTCCTTCAAGATTGCTACACCCCAACTCTGAACCCTTACTTCCTTCGCGCTCCTGGCTCGAAAGGCCAAAAGAGCGTATAATCTCGCTCAGTATAACCATCGGAGGCAGCTGTGAACAGTCAAGGCTATGTAGATACATGTGTCTTTTGCAAGGTGGCAAAGGGGTTGGTTCGCGCCGACATTGTGTATGAGCGCGAGGGTGTGGTGGCCTTTAAAGATATACACCCGCAAGCGCCTGTGCATGTGCTGGTCATACCGGCGCAGCATATCACGGCTCTGTGGGAGGTAGACGAGACACACACGGTGCTCCTCAGCAGGCTCCTGCTGGCTTGCAACGAAGTAGCCCAGCAGATGGGGATAGCAGAAAGCGGCTACCGCGTTGTAACCAACGCAGGCCCTGATGCAGGGCAAAGCGTAGACCATCTACACTTTCACGTGCTGGGCGGTAGGAAGCTGAGCTGGCCGCCGGGATAGAACGCTCAGAAGCATCTTCTCTATCTTAAATGTAAACCGATACTATGCTAAGGCAAGGCCTCTCCTCAGCACCTCTCCTGGGCGGGAAAGGCTTTCTTCTTTACCAAAACTAAGGTAGCAGCAGCTTCAGCCCCTTGTCTTTGTGTCATGCTATAATCGGGTGTGGGCGTGGGCGCGGCACACGCCGGCTCGCACTCTTTTATCTGAGAATAATGAGACGGCGCATATGAAAGATGTAGATATACAGGATGTACAGGGATTGCCCCCGCCTGGGGCCTTCACGCCCACGCCACCGGAGGACCCGATGGTCAAGCAGAAGCTGATTGCGGCTCTGCGTGAAGGCTGGCTGAAAGAAATCGAAAGCATGAACGCCTACCGCGAGCTTGCCAAAGCCGAGGCGGATAAGGAGAGGCGTGCTATACTCCTGCGCCTGGCTGATACAGAGGAACGCCACGCGCACTCGCTGGAGGCTCGCCTGGTGAAGCTTGGCTCAGGTGTGCCTGAGCTGCGCGAGAACTGGGTCACCCGCCTGCGCGCCTGGGCGCTCCGGCAGGGCGGACTGGATGCCGCTGTGAGCAGGTTAGAGGCAGAAGAAGACAAGGCTGCCGCACGCTACCAGGCTCAGGCAGCCGATATACCCGACGTGGATTTTCACCAGATGCTGCGAAGCATGGAGACAGAAGAAGAGGCGCACGCGCGTGTGCTGCGCTCGATGACACGCGCCGCCGGACCGCGCAACGCTCTCGATTTGATACTCAAGCGTGAGAGGTGGCATACCCGCAACTCAGGCTGGTTGGGTGATGCTATCTACGGAGCTAACGACGGGCTAGGGTCGGTTTTCGGCATAGTTTCAGGAGTGTCGGGTGCTACGGCCGGGGCCGAAAACTTCGTCCTCATCGCAGGCATAGCGGGCATGTTGGCCTCGGCTATCTCGATGGGGTCGGGCGCTTACCTGGCGGCAAAATCGGAGCGTGAGGTCTATGAGGCTGAGCTAAGCCGTGAACGGCTCGAAATCGAAACCGATCCGGAGTCCGAGCGTGAGGAGCTTGAGCTATTTTACCAGCTAAAAGGCTTCTCACCCGAGGAAGCCAGGCTGCTGACCGACCGCCTCACCACCAACCCTGACCAGATGCTGCGCACGATGGCTTCGGAAGAGCTGGGTCTCGCGGAGGAGAGCTTTCCTGATCCTGTGCGCTCGGCGCTCGCTTCATCTATCTCTACCGCGCTGGGGGCGTTTATTCCTGTTGTCCCCTTCTTCTTCTTTGGCGGCTTGCCCGCGATTATCACTGCCGGTGTTGTCAGTATCGTGGCTCACTTTGTGATGGGAGCATCGAAGACATTTATAACGGGCCGAAGCTGGGTCGCCTCAGGCACAGAAATGGCCGTGGTTGGCATCATAGCGGGCGTAGTTACTTACTTCATTGGCTTGCTGCTACGTGCCCCTGTGTAGCCTTTTCAATATCTTCCGCAAAGTGACCATCTTCTTACCCTCTTTTTGAAAGTGGGATACAGACAAAGAACGATGCAGCCCGGAGGCTGCATCGTTCTTTGTCTCTAAGCTGCCCGATGGAGCAGCTAACCTCTGCTAAGGACGTTATCTCTCAGGAGTAGTGAGGCAGTTAGGGAAGAAAGTGTTGGCGTCAATCTTGGAAGCCTGCCCACGTGTGGTGTTGTTCCCCCACCTGAAGTATGGCCTGTTCTCTGTGTCACATGGCTCCTGTGGGATACTCCCACAGGCGTACCCTCCCATTACTCCTCTTCGTGTGAGACGGTTGATGTAGTCGTAGAATGGATTGCCTGAAGGCACATCTGTGTATATCTGTGGCCCTGGGTCATCAGCTATCCCTGCTGCATTACTGATGATCTTGGAGATCTGCCCTCTTGTAGCCTGTGCTCCTGGTCTGAAGTATGGCCTGTTCTGAGTGTCACATGGCTCTTGAGGTATACTCCCACAGGCGTACCCTCCCATGTATCCTCTCATAGTAAGTGCATTGATGTAGCGGTAGAAAGGTGAGTTACTGGGTACATCTTCAAAGAGTTGGGAGGGAGAGGTATCCTCAAGGCCAGCGGAGAGAGCTACTATCTTAGCAATCTGTCCTCTGGTCACCTGGTTATTAGGTCTGAATGTGCCGT
>JADMIH010000107.1 GCA_015478675.1 Chloroflexota bacterium
CCTATCACATCGGAGGTTTGTTTGTCAACGCTTATCTAGCATATCGGCCTATTAATAATTGCTACCTTAACAATGTTCGTTGGTTCGTGGGCAACTCCAACAACTGAGGCAGGAATGACCCATGGTGATTTAGCGATCGGCGCCTGGCACTTTCAGTACTCAGTTCCGAGTGCTGCTAAAGATGATAGGTATAGGATAGGTTATGAGTATCCGCGGGCGTCAGGAGCGGAGATCAAAGCTGCCGTGGATGCTATGAGACAGTCCTCTGCCCAGTTAGCCAGTTCTGGCTCACCTTTCAAAGCCACGCTGGTTTTTGCTCACCCTATCTCAGTGAGCGAGTTCACAACATTAGCGCAATCGGTTGGTATCGCCCCGACTGCGAACATTCTAAGGGTAGTAGACCCTCAGAAGGGTGTACTAAAAGTAGGTATCCCTCCCGAGTTCGCGAGTAATGCCGACGGACGTGTCCTAGTGGGTCAGCCGGCACCTAATGGCAAGCCTGTTGACCCGGCAGCTCTAGACCGCTACTTGGGCGGACGTAAGGATGTGCAGGTGGTGGGCGTGATCAGCACAGATGTCAGCCTCGACAAGGCTACATACGATAAAGTTCGGGCGGACTCCAGGGTGTTCGCAATAGACACGCTCGAACAATTGCTGACGAATGAGGTCCGACGCATTCACCCTGATGCGAGTATAGAGCAGATAGTCGTACAAGGCTCAATTCTATACCCCGCATTAGAGGACCTGGGCATTGCGCCAAAGGCGCAACAGCCATAAGAGCTTGCACTTTCTGCCTCTCACCACTCTTCAGTTGGCTAAGGGGCACCTACTTACGTAGGTGTCTTTTTATTTTTGCTTTGACCCACTACAACCCCGTTGGTATAATTGGTCTTGAGTAGTGTGTAGCTCTGGCATAAATGGGTTAGACTGTCTGTGTATAGACCTGGAAATGAGAAGAGTTGATGTTGCGTGATAATGATACAGGTGACTTATCTTGTTCAGTATGTAAGAACCTCCTCTCCTTCTCCATGTTGTGCGGAGCGCCTATCTCGGCTCATAGCATCGCTAGTGATCTCCAACGGCAGGGTTTCTGTCAAGACCCCGACTCGCCAATCAAGATCATTGTTGATGCGCCCCAGGGCTTCGCTCTTCCCTCACTCGAAACCCTGGACAGAACAAGGCTACGAACGATTGTAGCCACTCGCAACCCCTGTCCCGAGTACTGGGAGGATTTGTGGGATTTGCACCCGTATGTTCTGCTTGCGGGAGCGAAGTACGACCAGAGATTGGCTAAGGCTATAGTTCGTGCGGCCAACGGCGAACGATACCGAATTACTCCTGATCGGGTCCCTCTGCTCTCTTATGCCGAACGCAAGATATTGCACTGTATTGCGCGGGGTCTGGAGAACAAAGAGATCGCTGAACAACTCAGTGTGCAAGAGAAAACAGTCAGGAACACTTTGACTGCTGTCTACCAGAAGCTGGACATGAAAAGCCGCACGGAAGCCGCGTTGTACTACTGGGGGATAAAACAAGTCCTTAGCGGCGAAATCCCGCCTATAAAGTTGTAGTTGTAACTTCCTCCACACATTGAGGGCATTTGTCCCTTGTGTGCAGTTATCAATTGCCGCTAGACTCAAAATGTTAGCTCGAGCGCTCAAGTAGATTGTGAATTGTGTCGGTAAGTGGTACCGACAATGAATGGAGGATTCCAATGAAAGGGTATCTACGCCTGGTTATCTGCCTGGTAGTGCTTGCGTCCCTTACTGTTATAGGCACTCCCCGCGATTCCGCCGTTCGAGCGAGTGCTTTACCCGATGCGCCTGCGCCGACGAGTGACCTTGTGGGTCAGTTCACCTGGGAAGTTGATAATCAGTTTGGGTATCAGATTCTCCGACCGGCAACCTG
The DNA here is from genome assembly GCA_015478675.1 of Chloroflexota bacterium. The sequence goes on from JADMIH010000107.1 coordinate 1,909, forward strand.
GGAAAGCATGGACTTGGGTGACATGCGCGCCTATTTACCTCCCGACTCGACTGGTAAAGCTGATCGCGTGATGCTCGGTGTGTCAAATATGCTGAAGGCATCCAATAGTCTACCGAGCAACACCTATATAGCAGCTATGCGAGGGTTTGAGCAGAAGGGGACGTTAGCAGCGTGGCAAAAGGAGCGTGAAGCGCTTTGGCACAGTTTAGGCATCTCCTTCTATTTGCTGCAACAGTCGTCTAACTCGGCGATCTACGTAGTCGAGTGGGCCCCCAATCAGCTTCAGCTTATCGCCCACGTGGTGGATAAAGGCCAGCCCTTGATCGTGGTTCTATATGGCTTTGGATTCTTTAGTAACGTGGGGGAACTGACGAAGGCAGGCTTGCTCACAGACTTCCAGACGATGGTCGCCAGCGTTACTGCCAGTACGACCACGTATGAAGCTCGCTCAGGCGATGCTATAACTGGTGCTACTGTAAATAATACCGGTCCCGACCTTATCCAAGCTATATCACCCAAGTACGCGGAGCCGAGCTATGGTCCTGAGTGTGCAGTGTGGGGTGGTGATGGTCAATGTAATATGTCGGGATTCCTGAAGACGGGGTGGCAGTTCTATCCAGGTAACGATGAGGTCGAGCGCCTGTATGAACAGGTGTACTGGAGGTACTATTCGGTCAGAACTGAGATGCTGTTCAGGACTAATGTCGGTGACGATCCAGACGGCGGTGGATACACCCTTTGTGTGGATGGAGGAGGCTATATTAACCACCCAATTGGCAAATGGATGGACGCAACAACAGGTGCGTATGCCACAGATGATTACTGGCCGTACTACACAGACAGCCGGATCGGAACGCAAACTTACCATTTAGTGGCATATGGTGATCCGGCGACCACGTACTGCACACAGTACCAACCCTTCTACTAAAAGGCATATCTGCAAACTTCGCCAGCTGTGCGTGAGGACCAGCAACTTCTGAGTGTGAAAATCGACTTTGCAGATACGCCTTTAGCCTGTCGGGGTTCAGTACAGATTAAAGCAGTGCCACTATATGGGTGTTTGCACCCATATAGTGGCACTGCCACAAGAGGATGACGTAATGAAGGCAAATCGAAAAGCCAGATTATTTACATGGGCCGCGCTCCTATTCATCATCTCTATAGCTTTAGCAGGCTGTGGCCCAACCCAGGGCACACCGACCCCAGACTATCGTACCGGTGATGTTCAAGCAGATGCCACAGCTACCTCCGGCCCATTGCACCTGGCCCTTTCGGAGGTCAATTACGGCGGGGGATATTCTGGGACACGGAACGGCACAACCTATATAATGCAGGCAAAGACCACTCTATCTTTAAATCTCACCAACAACGGCAAAAGCACGGTAATCCTCTGGAATGCTATAGGAGGAGACCTGCTGGGCCTTCCTCAATCCTACTACCTGGTTGATGACAAGGGCCAGCGCTACCAGCGTACGGGACTAGGCACTACTTCGCAGATTGTCGATGGCGGCCAGGCCGCAACCCCACCGCCCTCATCGACAGAAATATACGTCGTGCCCCCAGCTAAAGTGCTCCCCGGACAGACCTTTGGCTTTCAACTGGTATTCGAGGGAATACCGGCTGATGTCACAACTTTGACGTTGGTAATGGAGGAGGTGAGAACGGAGGCGGGTGATGCTTATACATTGCGTTTGCCTGTTCCGCTTTCCCCACCAGCCACGCCGCAAAAACAATCTCCGTAATCGCTCCTGCCGCGCCTTTGACCCCTGCAACATAAGACAAGGGATCAGAGCAGTGGGTACTTGTACAGATGATTCCAGGCAGGGCAAACGCATCTAAATTGCTGGAGAGGTTTAGCCCGACAATCGCGTGCCTGGCATCAAGTCCTCGGTCTGGCGGATTCGCCTACTTCATTTCATAGTTTGGTCGCATTAGGGTCTATGACGGGCCAATCCCAAGCGTAAACCAATTTAGATGCGTTTGCCCTGCGCCTGCCCCCTAATAGGGGGCTGGGGAGTAGGAATGCTCCCCGACTACCCGGCATTAATCGGGCGCGGTGCGCTTACTGCCCGGGCATCTTGACCGCGCCCATCTGCGCGAGGAAGCCCAGCGTATCCAAGTAGCTGTGCAGGCTGACGACCTTCCCGTCGCGCACGCGCCAAACCTCGCAGAACCGGGCCTCGACCGCGTTACCCGAGGGTGGTATCTCCATGCCGGGGCCCATCTGCAGGGGGGCGGTGTTGGTGCCTCGGTAGATGCATTCGTTGGTAACGCCTTCGCTACTTACCAGCTGGCTTACAACTTCTACCCTGCCGTCAGGGAGCGCAGACTTGTGAAACCCCATCATCTGCCGCGCTCCTTCGGGGCCTCGGAACGACAGGTTCACCCCGTATAGCTCGATCTCCATGTCGTCGGCGGCATATTCGATCGCCTCGTCAAACTTGTTCTCGTTGAACAGGCTGTATACTGTGCGTGCCAGCGCCGCCGCATCCTGAGGTGCCTCTGCAGGTGTTGCCATGTTAGTGCTCCTTTCCCATTCTTGTTGCGGAATCGGCGCGGGCCAGCGTGTTTATTCGCGCCGCCCATATTATACACAGTTATACACACCGAGGCAATCATGCATGACCGAGTCCCCAAGGCAAACGCATCTAAATTGGTTTACACATGGGAGCTGTTCGGCACCGGCTCGGATTCGCCTGGACTACGATGCACAGCAGGCAAATCTGCCCGGCTAATGATTGGCTGCCAGGCACGCGATTGTCTGGTTGAGCAATTTAGATGCGTTTGCCCTGTAATTCCAGGTCTTCTACTTGTACTGCAAAACGCAATCTGGTATCATCAAAGGGAACATTAGGGGCCTGTAGCTCAGTTGGGAGAGCGCCGCATTTGCATTGCGGAAGTCAGGAGTTCGAGTCTCCTCAGGTCCACCCTGTCAGGGAGCTATACGGCTCCCCCGCTTCCTGTTCGCGCACAAGCGCAACTGCCAAGCATCGCTTCGGCTTCGTAGCGGCCCAAACAAAAACCGCCCCGCCAAACGACCTGAACTTTCCTTGGCATCAGCGGCTTGCATCCCTGTAACCATCTTTGCGCTCCACAAGGTGGCATCCAGACAAGAGCCGGGAAGTGAGCAGCGCAAAGAGGAGCGAAATTGCCGAGTGAAGAGCGGCCCACCAACGTTCAGCTTGACAGCGTGCGCGATGTTGGTGTACACTAGGGTTGAATTGAATAGAAATCGAGAGTGGTAGCGAGAGAACTGGCTCTAAGACCTACCCGGCAACCGGCAACAGCGCGGTGCCCCACCCAGCCCTCTGGGGAAGGATTAGGCCGCTCAACGGCAATATGGCCTCTCCTTGAGAGGCCTTTTTAATTAGCTCTTTGTGAGTATTAGCTTATGAAGTATAACTGTAATCCTCAGGCGCTTTGAGGCCAGAGGCGTTTAGTGATTCGAGGGGTGACCTTATGACGAGAAAAACATACCTGGAGAGCCTTCAGGAACGCGTGCTTATCTTTGACGGCGCAATGGGCACTTCTGTACAGAAGTATGACCTGATGCCGGAGGAGTTTGGCGGCCCTCAGCTCGAGGGCTGTAACGACTATCTCTGCGTCACCAACCCGCGCATCATCGAAGAGATACATACCTCTTATATGGAGGCGGGCGCTGACGTGCTGGAGACCGCCACTTTCGGCAGCACCCGGCTCAAGCTCGGTGAATACGGCATAGGCGATGAGGTCTACAACCAGAACTTCACGGCGGCAAGCCTGGCGCGTAAAGTGGCCGATACCTTCTCCACAGAATCACGCCCCAGGTATGTCGCGGGCTCAATGGGTCCGACAGGCATGCTTCCCTCGGCTGACGACCCGACCCTCTCGAACATCAGCTACCAGCAATTGAAAGCGATTTATAAAGAACAGGCTCAGCCTCTGGTTGAGGGGGGTTGCGACCTCCTTATAATTGAGACTGTGCAGGACATTCTTGAGTTGAAGGCGGCTATCAATGGCGCTGTAGAATACTTCCGCGAGAGTGGCCGTTGGGTGCCCATACAGGCGCAGGTGACGCTCGACACTTCGGGGCGCATGCTTTTAGGCACAGACATTGTGGCCTCTCTGACCACCATTCAGGCGCTGCCTGTAAGCGTCATCGGCCTGAACTGCTCTACCGGGCCGGAGCATATGCGCGAACCGATTCGCTTCCTGGGGCAGAACTCAGTCAGGTGGGTATCGTGCATTCCTAATGCGGGGTTGCCGATCAACGTCGGCGGGCAGGCGGTATACCCACTTGAAGCCGAGCCGATGGCTCAGGCTCTGTACGAGTTCGTGACGGAGTTCGGCGTTAGCGTAGTGGGCGGCTGTTGCGGCACAGGGCCTGAGCATATCAAAGCGATTGTCGAAGCTGTGGGGCGCGACCGCAAGCAAACGCCCCGGCCTACCTACTTTGCGCCTCACGTCTCCAGTGGTATACGCGCCACCACGCTGAAACAGGAGCCGCCGCCCCTTATCGTTGGCGAGCGGGTGAACTCTCAGGGTTCGCGCAAGGTCAAGCGCCTGTTGCTCTCCGAGGACTATGACGGCATCGTTCAGGTAGGCCGCGAGCAGGTGGAGGGAGGCGCGCACGTCCTCGACGTTTCGGTAGCCCTCACCGAGCGCAACGATGAAGACGCTATGCTGCGCAACAGCGTCAAGAAGCTCAGCATGGGGGTCGAAGCTCCTATCATGCTCGACAGCACGGAGGCTTCCGCCCTGAAAGCAGCCCTTGAGGTCTATCCGGGCCGCGCAATCGTCAACTCTATCAATATGGAGCGTGGGCGTGAGAGGATAGAAGCGGTTCTTCCCCTGGTCGTCGAGCATGGCGCTGCTGTGGTCGCCCTCGCCATTGACGAGGTTGGCATGGCGCATACCGCAGAGCGCAAGGTTGAGATTTGCCGCCGCATCTACGACATCGCTCTCTCGGAGTACGGTTTGCTTCCTGATGCGCTCATCTTCGATGTACTTACCTTCCCCGTTACTACAGGCCAGGAGGACCTTAACAGGTCGGCCATCGAGACACTTGAGGGGATACGCCGGGTCAAGAGTGAATGCCCAGGCTCCTTTACTGTGCTGGGGGTAAGCAACGTATCGTTCGGCATAGACCCTTATCCACGCGCTGTGCTCAACTCTGTCTTTTTGCACCATGCTGTGCAGGCGGGGCTTGATCTTGCAATTGTCAACCCGGCGCACATAACACCATATGCCGAGGTGCCGGAGGAGGAGAGGCGCCTGGCCGACAGGCTCATCAACAACGAGCCGAACGCCCTTCCTGAATACATAGCCTACTTTGAAGCCAACAAGCGCGAGCCTGGAGAAAAGACAAGCGCGGAAGACGCTATGCAGAACCTGACGGTGGAGGAGAAGATCCACTACCAGATTCTGCACCGTAAGAAAGAAGGCATCGAAGCGCTACTGGACGAAGCGTTGTTGTCCCACGATCCGGTGGAGGTGCTGAACGAGGTGCTCCTCCCCGCTATGAAGGACGTTGGTGACAAGTTCGGCGCGGGCGAATTGATCCTGCCCTTCGTGCTGCAATCCGCCGAGGTGATGAAAAAGGCGGTGGCGCACCTTGAGCAATTCTTCGAGAAGAAAGAGGGGTACACCAAAGGCAAGGTGGTGATCGCTACGGTCTTTGGTGATGTGCATGACATCGGCAAGAGCCTCGTCAACACGATTCTCACCAACAACGGCTACACAGTCTACGATCTCGGCAAGCAGGTGCCCATCAACGTCATCATTGACAAGGCGCTAGAGGTAGATGCCACCGCTATCGGCTTGAGCGCGCTACTTGTAAACACCTCAAAGCAGATGCCCCTTTGCGTGCAAGAGCTGCACAAGCGAAACCTTGGTTTCCCGGTGCTTATTGGAGGTGCGGCGATCAATCGCCCCTTCGGATACAGGATAGGCTTCGTGGACGATGATGTGCGCTACTCGCCGGGCGTTTACTATTGCCGCGACGCCTTCGAGGGCTTGGATACGATGGAGCTACTCACCGACCGCTCACGGAGGGACGACTTTATAGAGAAGCGGCATCACGAGGCGAGAATAGTACGTGATAAGGAACAAAACGCTGTTCCAGACGAAATGCCCGACCCCAACGCAGCGATTATACGCTCTAAAGTGGACCCTAATGCGCCTATTCCCACTCCCCCTTTCTGGGGCTACAAGGTGCTTAAGCAACGACACATCCCTTTAGACGAGGTCTTCGACTGCCTCGACCTGAAGTCGCTCTTCCGGCTGTCGTGGGGGGCGCACAAGCTGCACGGCGCGGAGTACGAGCGTGCAGTACAGACAGATTTGATGCCGCGCCTGAAGAGGATGCAGTCGGAGATGCGGGGTATGCAGATACTTACACCAAAAGTAGTCTACGGCTATTTCCCCTGCCGGTCGGAAGGAAACGACCTCCTGGTATATGACCCTGGTGAGGCGCACCACGCGCCCGGCAACGGGCGAGCGGCGAAAGCCGATACAAAGCCGAAGATACGGTTTACCTTCCCGCGCCAGCCCGACCGCGAGCACTTGTGTCTCGCGGACTACTTTGCTTCCGTCGAGTCGGGCCGCACCGATGTGCTGCCGTTGCAGGTAGTGACGATGGGCGACCGCGCCTCCGACATTTACATGGAGATGCAGCAGCGCGGCGACTACGCGGAAGGCTACTACATATATGGCCTGAGCGTATCGTTGGCAGAGGCGCTTGCTGAGTGGACACATCGCCTGGTGAAGCGCGAGCTTGGGCTCCCCGATTGGCAGGGCCGCCGCTACTCCTGGGGTTATCCGGCCTGCCCCGATCCTTCTGAGCAGGTGAAGTTATTGGAAGTGCTGCCTGCCGGTAAAACGATTGGTGTTGGCCTGACCGAGGGCTTCGTACTGGTCCCCGAACAGTCAACAGCCGCCCTGGTGGTCCACCACCCCCAGGCCAAATATTACACAACGCGTCCAATGAACAAAGGCAGCCGCCCAGCATCGGGAGAGGAAGAAGAGGAAGGTAGAGGCTACTTACTGACACTTACATAAACAGCTAATAAAAGCCAGGCTGGTTGATGCAGCCTTGGACTACATAGGTTTCGCCCTTCACGCCATTCGGTTGGTCGGATTGGGGCTGTTTCGATCTTCTTCATGCTCCAACTATACCATCCTATTAGCTCTTTGTGTAAGTGTCAGTAGTTCTCATGATCTCTCCTCACCAGACGTAACTGTTCAGATTTAGGGTGGAGGCGGCTAGCCCCCTCTCCCATGAAGGGAGAGGGGCCGGTGAGGGTGCGTAAGGGTAGGTGAGGGTACGCCTCCACAGCTTCTCCTTGCAGATTGCTCCACCTCAACTCTGAACAGTTACACCGTCGCACTGTTTTGCACCCACTCGCGCCCTGTGTTATACTTTTGCCTATGCGCGCCGTTGGGCGCGCGATTACGGTATCGAGGTTTACCCTGCTTTTATGGAGCCAACGGCTCAAGACCAACCTGCCCCCCGCGTGCCTAGAGCCGGAGACGAGATATATCTGTCGGTGGTTGTGCCCGCCTATAACGAAGCGGCTCGCCTACCCTCTACTCTCGCTAAGGTGATGGCCTATTTGGAGCGGTGCGAACATCCTTACGAAGTGCTCGTCGTGGACGACGGCTCGGCGGATAAGACACCGGAGATCGTCGAGGACCTTGCCGTCAGTCACCAACATCTGAGCCTTATACGCAACCCGCATCGCGGCAAGGGATACGCGGTGCGCACAGGCATGCTACGGGCGCAGGGCCGCTTCATCCTTTACTCGGACGCCGATTTCTCTGCTCCTATTGAGGAAGTTGAGAAACTGCTGCCTTTTCTCGAAGACAAGTACCACATCGCTATAGGCTCACGTGAGGGCGCAGGCTCCGCCCGCTATGATGAGCCATTCTACAGGCACCTGATGGGCCGCGTCTTCAACACTTTTGTCAGGTTAGTGGCCCTGCCTCGCTTCAACGACACACAGTGCGGTTTCAAGGCCTTCCGGCGTGACGCGGCGCACACCCTCTTTCGTAGCCTCCACCTCTACGGCGACAATGCAGCCGATGTTGAAGGCGCGATGGTGACCGGCTTCGACGTAGAGGTGCTCTATCTTGCCCTCAAGTGGGGCTACAAGGTCAAGGAAGTGCCCGTCAAGTGGTACTACTCCAAAGGTGCTAACGTGCAGCCTCTCAAAGATACATATCGGATGCTCAAGGACATCGCTAAGGTGCGGGCGAACGAGCTGCGCGGTCTATACAAGCGGAGCCGTTAGGGTGCGGTTTCCTGGCGTCTTGTGTATAATAGTTTGTAATACCCGATTTCCACGAAGATTTAGAAGCTCGATACTATAAAGTGAGCATTATCCTGTCATTGTTGAATGGCATTTAGAAGCATGACTGATCATACCCCAGAGAAGATATTAATCGCGGTGGCCTGGCCCTACGCCAGTGGACCTCGGCACCTCGGCCACGTGGCGGGCGCATACCTGCCCCCTGATATTTTTGCCCGCTATCACCGGATGAAGGGCAACCGCGTGCTCATGGTATCGGGCAGCGACATGAACGGCACTCCTATTACTGTGGCAGCCGAACAAGCAGGTGTGTCGCCTTCTACATGGGCGCAGCGGATGCACCGCCTGAATGTCGCGCTCTGGCACGCGATGGGCTTCACTTACGACCTCTTCACGACCACTAACACACCTATCCATACCAGGGTCGTGCAGGACTTTTTTCTCAAGCTCCTTGAGAAGGGCTATATATACAAAGACAGCGCTATAGCCCCTTACTGCCTTGTGGACAAGCGTTTCCTGCCGGATCGCTATGTCGAAGGCACCTGCCCGCACTGTGGCTATACAAGCGCGCGCGGCGACCAGTGCGATAATTGTGGCCGGCCTCTCGACCCGATAGACCTTATAGATATTCGCTGCCGCCTCTGCGGCTCCACCCCTGAGTTTCGCCCCAGTGAGCACTTCTTTCTGGATTTGCCTGAATTGGAGAAACCCCTCCTCCAATGGCTCAAGACCAACACCAGCTTCTGGCGGCCAAACGTGGTGGCCTTCACCCTGAACTGGATACGCGAGGGGCTGCATGGACGCGCATACACCCGCGACCTGGAATGGGGTGTGCCTGTGCCGGTTGAGGGCTACGAAGACAAGCGCATATACGTCTGGTTCGACGCGGTGAAGGGCTATTTATCGGCCACCGTCGAATGGGCTATGCTCAAGGGCGAGCCCGATGCCTGGAAAGAGTGGTGGGTGCAGGAGGAAGGCGAGCCTCGGCCCAGCAAGTCGTATTACTTCATCGGCAAAGACAACATATCGTTCCACACCATAATCTGGCCTGCCATGCTCATCGGCTACGGCGGCCTTATGCTGCCGTATGACGTGCCTGCTAACGAGTTCTTGACGGGTGAGAGCGGCGAAAAGGGCAGCACCAGCAGAGGCGGGGGCGGCGTGCCCTGGCTTCCTGACTACCTCGACAGATATAAGCCCGACCCCATACGCTATTTTATGACTATCAATGCTCCCGAAACACGCGACACAGCTTTTTCGTGGGCCGAGTTCTATCGCCGCAACAATGATGAGCTTGTTGCCACCTACGGCAACCTGGTACACCGCGTGCTTACCTTTACGTCTCGCAACTTCGATGGCAAAGCGCCCCAGCCCGGAGAAGTGACCGAGAAGGACCAGGTTATGCTCTCCAGCGCCCGTGTTGCCTTTGAGCGTGTTGGTGGTCTGATAGAAGGCTGCCACTTCAAAGAGGCTCTGCGCGAGGTTATGGCGCTGGCCTCGGAAGCCAACCGCTACCTGGACGAAGCCGCCCCCTGGAAGGTGATCAAAACCGACCGAGAGCGTGCTGCTACTTCTCTATACGTTACTTTATCGGTGATCAACATGCTGAAGGTGCTGACAGCGCCTTTCATCCCATTCTCGGCGCAGCAACTGCACGAGATGCTCGGCTATAGCGGCGATGTCCATAAGGAGCGCTGGGAGCCGGTAGAACTCCCCGCAGGGCAAGCGTTAGGCGCTCCTGCGCCACTTTTCGAGAAGCTTGATGAGGAGAAGCTGGAGGCAGAAGTAGCTCGCCTGGGCCAACCCTGGCAAGACCCTGAGGGTGTAATCTCTGAGGGTACCCGGCGGGAGAGCCTTGTCATATTCGAGGGGCAGATAAGAACGCGCAGAGAGCTTGGCGAAGATTGGGGCTGAGGCGAGGAGTGAGGGGTGCGCAGCAAACGCTTACTCCTCGTTGCTGAATAGACATTGATTGAGGAGTTAGAGGCTTTATGGCTCAAGAAAAAGTTCTGATTACGGGCGGCGCGGGTTTTCTCGGTATCAACCTGGCTCGCTACCTGCACGGGAGGGGTTACGGCATCGTCTCGCTGGATATAAGCGACTTTACTTACCCGGATATGAAGGATAAGATCACTGTGGTGAAGGGCGACATCCGCAAAGAAAAGGATGTCGAGAAGGCGATGCAGGGCGTGGACATGGTGGTTCACACAGCCGCTGCTCTCCCACTCTACTCGCCTGAGGATATATACACCACCGACGTGGAAGGCACGCGCATGGTGTTGGAGGTCGCTTATCGCCACAAGGTGAAGCGCTTCGTGCAGATATCGTCTACCGCCGTGTACGGTATCCCGGATCACCACCCGCTCTATGAAAACGACCGCCTCGAAGGGGTTGGCCCTTATGGCCAGGCCAAAATCCAGGCTGAAATGGTTTGCCTTGAGTACAGGGGCAAAGGGATGATAGTGCCGATCATACGCCCCAAATCGTTCATCGGGCCTGAGCGGTTAGGCGTATTCGCCTTGCTTTATGACTGGGCAATCGAGGGCCACAACTTCCCCATGATCGGCAGTGGGCGCAATCGCTACCAATTGCTTGATGTAGAAGACCTCTGCCAGGCGATATATCTCTGCCTCACCCTCCCCGACGACGTAGTGAACGACACCTTCAACATCGGCGCGAAGCGATATACCACGATGAAGAAGGATTATCAGGCTGTGCTCGATTATGCGGGCAAGGGCAAGAAGATTATCCCATTCCCCGCCGAGCCTGCCATTCTGGGCCTGCGCTTCCTCGAAATGCTGCACGTCTCCCCGCTTTATAAGTGGGTATACGAGACGGCATCAAAGGACTCTTTTGTTTCGATTGAGAAGGCGGAAAAAGTGCTTGGCTATAAGCCGCAGTACTCCAATAAAGATGCCTTACTTCGCAACTTCAAGTGGTATATAGAGCACCGCGACGAGTTCGAGTCGGCATCAGGCGTGTCGCACCGCGTTCCCTGGAAGCAAGGGGCTATCGGACTGTTGAAGAGGGTCTTCTAGGCAGCAGGTGTAGGTAGTTCCGTGCATCCTCTGTAATATGAGCTATCCCGAGTTAGAGAGATGGCTCGTATTACAGAGGATGCATGTTGATGATGCTCATGTGGTTAGCTGCTTATTATAGGTCTGGCAGTAAAGAGAGCGATTTGGCTATTCAATGACATCTGTATACTTATAGAGATCAGGCAATCTATTCTGCCGAAGTCTAAATTTTGTGCCGTGGTTGTGCCCTGTTCTGGCGTCAAAGTCCACTAGCACATCACCGTGGTCCAGCGCGATCAAGAACTTATCAAAATCGAACTCTCGCAGCATCAGTACTCGTTCATAATAATAGAATTCTCTTCCTTCTTCACGGCGTACTCTGGCTTGTACGTAGAAGGCATTACGCAGCT
>JADMIH010000335.1 GCA_015478675.1 Chloroflexota bacterium
GAAGGCTCGATCCTGCCGGCAGACCTGTTGCAGCGGATCGCCGACGGTGACTCTTCCCTGGAGGGGCTGCGGCCAGAGGATTACCACCTGCCAAAGGGCGAGAAGCTAAACGAGGCTACCAACCGCTCGTGGAACCATCTCCTTGGCGCATGGGCCAGCTTCAAGGCGATTGCCGAGCGTCACAATGGCGATCCAGGCACATCCGAGACACGCGAGAAGTGGCTGCTCCCGCTCTTCCAGGAGCTTGGTTATGGCCGACTTCAGACAGCCCGTGCGATTGATGTCACGGGCAAGAGCTACCCGGTGTCGCATACCTGGGGGCATGTTCCTATCCACCTGGTGAGCGCGGGAATCGACCTTGACAGGCGCACGGCGTGTGTAGCCGGCGCGGCGCGGTCGAGTCCCCACAGCATGGTGCAGGAGCTTCTGAACGCCTCTGAAGAGCATCTGTGGGCGTTTGTGTCGAACGGCAAGCAGATGCGCATCCTGCGCGACAATAAGAGCCTCACCCGCCAGGCGTATGTAGAGTTCGACCTCCAATCAATGATGGATGGGGAGGTTTACTCGGACTTTGTACTGCTGTGGCTGTTGTGTCACGAGTCTCGGGTAGAAGGCGAACAGACATCCGAGTGCTGGCTAGAAAAGTGGTCCAAGGAAGCCCAGGAGAAGGGCACGCGCGCCCTGGACCAATTGCGTAGTGGAGTAGAGGCGGCCATAAACGCGCTTGGCAGCGGCTTTCTTTCGCACCCCGCCAATCGCCCGTTGCGCGAGAAGCTCAGAGCAGGCGACCTGAGCGCGCAGGACTATTACCGCCAGTTGTTGCGGCTGGTCTACCGCCTTATTTTCCTCTTCGCGGCGGAGGACCGTGGGCTGCTGCTCGACCCGAAGGCCCCGGTAGTAGCCCGCAAGCGGTACATGGACTATTACTCCACGATCAGGCTGCGCAACCTGGCGGCGCGCCGGCGCGGTACCCGCCACGCCGATCTCTTCCAGGGTTTGCGCCTCGTTATGGAGCAGTTGGGCAGCGATACCGGCTGCCCGGCCCTTGCTCTGCCTGCCCTCGACAGCTTCCTCTTCCTCAACGGAGGCAACGGCGCTATGCCCGACCTGGAGGGGTGCGAGCTAGCCAACGGCGACCTGCTGGGAGCGGTGCGTGAGCTTGCCTACACGGTGGACGCCAACACCCTGCGCCCTGTGGATTACCGCAACATCGGATCGGAGGAATTGGGCTCGGTCTATGAGAGCCTGCTGGAGCTGCACCCCAACCTGAACGCCGACGCCGGCACCTTCTCGCTGAAGACGGTGAGCGGCAGCGAGCGCAAGACCACAGGCTCCTACTACACGCCTACCAGCCTGATCACCTCGCTGCTCGATTCGGCGCTCGACCCTGTGCTGGACGAGGCCGCCCGCAAGCCCAACCCTGAGCAGGCCATCCTCGACCTGAAGGTGTGCGACCCCGCCTGTGGCAGCGGGCACTTCCTGATAGCCGCCGCACACCGTATCGCCAAGCGACTGGCCGCTGTCCGCACGGGCGACGAGGAGCCTTCGCCGGAGGCAACCCGCAAGGCGCTGCGCGACGTGATTGGGCGGTGCATCTTCGGGGTGGACCTCAATCCGATGGCGGTGGAGCTATGCAAGGTATCGCTCTGGATGGAGGCGCTGGAGCCGGGCAAGCCCCTTTCCTTCCTTGACCACCATATCCAGCACGGCAACTCGCTGCTGGGAGCTACCCCGCGCCTGCTGAAGGAGGGTATCCCCGACGAGGCCTTCGAGCCGATAGAGGGCGACGACAAGGCGGTTTGCTCGGAGTACAAGAAGAAGAACAAGCAAGAGCGCACGGGCCAGATGAGGCTGCTGGGCTTCGATATGGAGGAGCCGTTCGAGCAGCTGGGCGACATCGCTACGGCCATGCTCGACATCGAGAGCTACGC
>JADMIH010000336.1 GCA_015478675.1 Chloroflexota bacterium
GGCCTGCTTTAGCCACGGGCTGGTGAGCGTCCAGCAACAAGGCGATTGCGATAAAAGCTGAGGCCAGTGACAAAACAATGAGAAGGGGCTGTTTACTCATAAATGGTACTTACCTTTCTGTAGAGGTTTCGAATTGCAAATAAGCCAGCAGGCACTATGATACCAGGCACGAATATATGGTTAGACAGGAGCAGTAGACAGATATACAGAGTAGCGTCTACGTGGGGATATATGACATGCCGAGCATGAAGCGCGCTGCCGAGCACAATTGTACCTGCGAAGACGCAAGGTGTCAAACCAGGAGCAAGATGTAAATGTTCAGAATAGGGGTAGAACAATCTTCAAGAGGTATCCTGCGCGGGTGCGGTGCGCCGGTGCGCCCTCACCCCATGCCCCTCTCCCATGAAGGGAGAGGGGGCTTGCTTCCTGGTGAGTATCAGGAGATACCCCTGCACCCCAACTCTGAACGTTTACAGCAAGATGTAAGAGTTCAGAACATTTGAGTACGGCGTGAGGCTCGATGCACCGTTTGAACACGAGTTGCCCGATGTGCAGTTAAAGGTATCTGGCATTCTCGATTAGTTGTTGCACACGTTCGGGATTGCGGATATACATCAGGCCGAGTAGGTAGCCGGGGGTGTAGGGCCACATCGTCTGGTAGCCGGGCCAGGGGCCGTAACCCTGACCCTCCGGCGGCTTGAACATTATGTTGCCCACATCGGGGCGGCGCATCTCCAGCGTAGTATGAGGAAGGCTGAGCAAGCTGTAGATGGTGAGCATACGCGAGAAGATACCGTGACTGATCAGGAGGCGGCTGTCGGTAATCAGGTATTCGGTGTTGCGCCATTCAAGGGTGGTCACAAGAAAGTGTCCAACCAGCATGTAGAGGGCAGCTAAGGTGAAGGGGATGCCCCAGTAGGCGAGGATGTCGGGCGCTTCGGTGGTCAGTATCACCACTTCGTAAGTAATAGCTGAGAGAAGGAGTGCTGCGCCAAAGATGGATAAAGGCCAGGTACGCAGCACAAAAGGGCCGCGCTCAGGCTTACCGCGCCACAGCACGCGCTCACCGGCCCCGACGTGGGCATCGAGGTCCGTCTTCTCCTGCCTTCTAATCACAGCAGAGCGAGCGTTCATAGTTTACCGGTGCTCAGGCTTGTGAGCGTCGCAACCCCCGCTTGAAGCGAATAAAAGGAGGGTGTACAGGAGATAGAGAACGTTTGCAAAGCGAAGGAGGAGCCTAAAAAGAGGGAGCGGGTGATCGGACTCGAACCGACGACATTCTGCTTGGGAAGCAGACACTCTACCGACTGAGTTACACCCGCATCTGCCATATTATATCAAAAGAATGTCTGCTTTTCAAGCTTTTTGTGAAGTCGCCTCGTAGTGAGTAGTGAACTGGGTGTTATGCTAGATAGGGAAGGCGAGTTGGTTGATGTGCAGGAAGTCAGCCTTACCCAACAAACGATTGATATAGATGCACAAGGTGTGTGCTGCGAGCTTGGTGTACAGACGGGTACACAAGGCCCGGAAGGTATGAGCATGATTAGTCTGGAAGGTAAGTTGGTCCACCAGTTGTCCATTGACTGTCTCGATGATCTGCCGAACTCGGTTGATGCACTCGGCTACTCCACAGGGCAATTGCCGCTTCTGGTTGGCTCTAGGCACGGTCATCAGGCATACATTGTTGGCGTGCTCAAGGGCCTCAGCTACCGACTTGCTAATGTACCCTTTGTCAGCGACAGCGTCCAGGTTGGTGTGCTCTTCAAGCAGTTCGTATCCGGCTTGCAAGTCAGTGATGTTGGCAGGCACCAACTCAAAGTCGAGGATCACCCCACCCAACGTGGCGAGCAGCACATCATAAGGAGGTTGGTTCTGTGGGTGGTACTCGAAGCGAGCACGCTCAAAGTACTGCACCTGTAGAGGCTCCTTCT
>JADMIH010000108.1 GCA_015478675.1 Chloroflexota bacterium
GTGTGGGAAAGGGGCATGGGGTGAGGGAGAAAGCCCCCTCTCCCTTCATGGGAGATATACTCCCCAGCAATAAAGCCCCCTCTCCCTTCATGGGAGAGGGGCATGGGGTGAGGGGAAGGACGCCCCTGCACCTCAACTCCTCTGAAAATGAGAAGGGTAGTAGTATAGAGGGGTGCTAAATCACTCGTATTTTCATTCGTAATGGTGGCCCGCAGGGTCATGGCCTACTCTGAACAGTTACGGTACGCCCACGTCTTGACACCACGCACGCAGCGTTGTACCATGAAATGCTATCTGATTTCAGGCAAGGAGGTCGATGTGAGCGACCACAGGTATCCTTCGCAGCTTAACGCCGCACCTATCCCATCAGGCAAGGACCGCCCTGGCTCCCTTGATATAGCCTGGAGGCCCTCCCCTTTCTATGCGCAGAGGTCGCGCCTCGCCGCATTCATGCAGAAGCTTGGCGTGGCCGGCTTTGAAGAGCTATTGAACAAAGCCGCAGCCTCACCCGAATGGTTCTGGGGCGCGGCGGTGCAGGACCTCGATCTACAGTTCTACACGCCTTACACGCAGGTAATGGACACCAGCCGTGGCTGGGAATGGACCACCTGGTTCACAAGCGCGCAGTACAACTATGTGCATGACGCCCTCGACAAGAGAGCAGCCGACCCGAACCAGCGCGAACGGCCCGCCATAATCTTTGAGGGCGAGGAAGGGGTAGTTCGCACTTTCACTTACGCGCAGTTACATGCTGAAGTGTGCCGCTTCGCCAACGCTTTGCGCTCGCTAGATATAGCCAAAGGAGATCGTGTGGGGTTGTACATGCCCTTCACCCCTGAGGTAGCTATCGCTATGCTGGCCTGTGGCAAGATTGGCGCTATTTTCATCCCGATCTTTTCCGGATATGCAGCCCCTTCTGTGGCCGCGCGCCTCAACGACTGCGGCGCAAAGGCGCTGGTCACCTCGGACGGCTTCACCCGGCGCGGCAAGCAGGTGCTGATGAAAGAGGTGGCTGACGAAGCGGCGAAAATGTCGCCCACGGTGCAGAAGTTAGTTGTGCACAACAGGCTTGGGCGGGCCTCTTCAGGGGAGGCACGGTCTTCCACACCCCCTGTTCCCTGGCAGGAAGGGCGCGACATCTGGTGGCACGACCTGGTTGAGGGGCAAAGCGACCTTTGCGAAAGCGTGCATACTGACGCCGAAGACCTTTACATGATTATTTACACCTCCGGTACCACAGGCAAACCCAAAGGGGCGCAGCACGTCCACTGCGGCTTTCCAGTGAAGGGTGTGCAAGACCTCGCTCACTGCTTTGACGTGCAGCAGGGCGACATCCTTTTCTGGTACACCGACATAGGCTGGATGATGGGGCCCTGGGCAATCAGCGGCGCGCTGATGCTGGGCGCGACACTCTTTATGTACGATGGCACACCCGACTACCCCTCCCCCGACCGCCTCTGGGCGATGATTGAGCGCCACCGGATTACCCACCTCGGCATCTCTCCTACCGCTGTACGCGCACTCATGGCGCAAGGTGAGGAGTGGGTGAGCAAGCACGATCTATCGTCGCTTCTCTTTCTCGGCTCCACAGGCGAACCCTGGAATCCCGATCCCTGGCGCTGGTACTTTGAGCGTGTAGGAGGCGGGCGCTGCCCGGTTATAAATTATTCGGGCGGCACCGAAATCTCAGGGGGCATCCTCTGCTGCAACCCGCTCCTGCCGATAAAAGCCGCTTCCTTCAACGCGCCCGTGCCTGGAATGGCAGCTGACGTGATAGACGATAACGGCGATCCGGTGCGCGGTGTGGTGGGCGAGCTTGCCCTGCGCGGCCCCTGGCCAGGTATGACACGGGGCTTCTGGGGTGACCCCAAACGCTATGAGGAGACATACTTCTCGCGTGTACCCGGTCTCTGGGTGCATGGCGATTGGGCGCAGATAGACGATGATGGCTACTGGTACATAGTTGGCCGCTCGGACGACACAATCAAGGTGGCTGGCAAGCGCCTCGGCCCCGCAGAGGTCGAGTCGGCGGCTGTGAGCCACCTCGCAGTGACCGAGGCCGCAGCTATAGGTGTGCCCGACGAGCTAAAGGGGGAAGCTCTGGTGGTGCTCGTGGTGCTCGGTCCCGGCCATGAGCCTTCCGACAGGTTACGTGGGGAGATCACCGAAGCGATTGTCGCGCAGCTTGGCAAGAGCCTTGCTCCAAAGAAAGTGCTCTTTGTGAGCGAATTGCCTAAGACCCGCAACGCCAAAATCATGCGGCGAGTAATACGCGCCAGCTTCATCGGTGAGCCGCTTGGTGATATAACATCGCTGGAGAACCCTTCGGCGGTAGAGGAGATAGGCAGAGCACGGTAGCCCACTCCGCGTCAATCGTGAGTTATAAATTGGTGATAAGGATTTAGCATGAAATTAGTTTCATTTGATGTAGGGCAAGGGCAAACACACGTGGGAGTAGTGCGTGGAGAGCAGATTGTTGATCTATCAGTGTGGCTGCCGCAAACTGGTCGCCTGCGCGGGTTGCAGTTCGACATGGTGGGGTTGATAGCTCTGGGTGAAGAAGGATTCAATGCCGCAGATGAAGCGCTCGCGCAAAGCGAGCAGGCGCTCAGTGCGGTAGGAGCAGTCGCGCCACTCGACCTCGGTAAGTTGCGTGCGCCGATACCGAGACCCAGAAAGAACATCATCTGCCTGGGGCACAACTACGCGGAGCATGCCGCCGAGTCGCTCCGCGCACGTGGCGAGGACCCCGCCAAAGCAAGCTCCCGCTATCCTGCTATATTCACAAAAGCCCCTACTACCGTGATTGGCCCTTATGACAGTATACCGTTCAACCCGGAGGTAAGCTCAGAGATAGACTGGGAGACAGAGCTAGCTGTTGTGGTAGGCCGCACCGGTAAGAACATAACACGCGAGGAAGCCCCGGCCTACATCTTCGGCTACATGGCGCTGAACGACATCTCGGCGCGGGATATACAGTACAGGCAAGGCAACCAGTTCTTCAAAGGTAAAAGCCTCGATGGCTCATGCCCTACCGGCCCCTGGATAGTGACCGGCGACGAAATCAGAGAGAGTAACAATCTTGAGATTCAAACAAGAGTAAACGGCATCGAGAAGCAGCACGACAGCACCGCCTCTATGATAACCGACGTGCCCGGCATAATTGAGATGGTTTCCTTCGGCATGACAATAGAGCCAGGCGACATAATAGCCACAGGCACCCCGGCGGGCGTGGGCAACGGGCGCACTCCAAAAGAGTTCCTGAAACCAGGCGACACCCTGGAGAGCGAGATAGAGAAGATAGGGACGCTGAGGAACAAGGTAATGAACGTTTCACCTTTCACCTTTCACGAGTCCCAGGACAACCACAGTGTCAATTGAAAAGTACCAGTTTGTACGCGTTATGGGATCATTTGCGAGCGGCGTGACAGTTGTCACCGTTGCGGGGGCGGACGGCGTACCGAAGGGGTTCACCGCCAGCGCTGTTTCATCGCTGTCGCTTGAGCCACGAATGCTCCTAGTCTGTGTGAACCAGCGCTCAACCACGCTGGGGATAATCCAGGGAGCTGGGAGCTTCGCTGTGAATATCCTTGCCGCAAGCCAGCAGGATATCGCGCAGCAATTCACAATGCCGACAGACGAGCGCTTTCTCGGGCTGCGCTGGCGGCCCGGCGGTGATACGGGCGCGCCAATAATTGACGGCTCGCTGGCCTATGCAGAGTGCCGCCTGGTAGACACTTGCAGGGGCGGCGACCACGTAATATTGATGGGCGAGATACTCTCCGGCGACGCTCATGACGCAGAACCTCTTCTCTACTTCAGAGGGCGTTACGGCAAGTACGAGTCGGTCGTTTCCCCTGTCGTTCACCCTGCCGACATCTGGGAAATCTGGTAAGCTCTAGCCGTAGAGCACTTTACAAACATTTTACCCTCAGTTGACACAACTTTGAGCACAACATCGTATAATAAGAGCAACGACGACAAGTTAGCTAACCAGGCCTTACCACAAAGTAGGGGCAAACAATCAAGAACTAACTTCAACAGAAATAACGGAGGGTATAAAGTCAATGAGACGACTTAAGACAACTTTGGGCATCGGTGCTGTCTCGATTAGCCTGGTGGCGCTCGGCCTCTTCGCAGGGCTTGCCAACGCGCAAACACCTGCTCAATCTCAGACCCCAACCTCAAGCAGCGCCCAGACAGGGCCTCACCCTGTGCGTTTGATTGGCAAGGTAAGCACAATTTCAGGCACCACCCTGACCGTCACAACAAAGAGCGGGGATGAGACAGTCAACACAGACGCCACCACCTGGATCGTGGTCAGCAAAAACAGCAAAGCTACACAGGGCACTTTAAGCGATGTGCAGTCGGGCAAGGAAGTGGTTGTAGCCGGTATGACCACAAACGACCCGAAGGTAGTGGATGCCCGTGTAATTACACAGGGAAACGCGCTAGGCTCTGCCGTTGCGGGTAAGAAGACCGCGCCCGGCCAGTTAGCTGGACGTGGCAACGGCAAGGCTGGAAGCTCTTTCCTCTCTGAACACATGGTCATCGGCACGGTGAAGTCGATCAGCGGCAGCACAATTACCCTTACAGGCCTGCGCGGCGAAGAGGTCGTAGTTAACACTACGAGCAGCACAGTAGTGCTCAACAACGGCTTTCAGAGCGTCAGCTCGCTGAAGGTTGGCGACAAAGTGCAGGTGCTCGGCCAGGCAGTGAAGGCAACCGCAGGCGCAGCAGCCACAACCCCAACACAGACGCCTTCGACCTCCAGCACCCCTTCCAAGGTGCCCGCCACACGCACAATAAACGCTTACGGTCTGCGCGTGGACAACTCGCAGACCCAGATCATAGTGGGCCGCGTGAGCGCGGTAAACGGCAACAGCATAACGCTGCAGACGCCACGTAACCGCAACGGTATTACCCTTACCCTCGATGGCAATACAGCCTACAAGTCGCTTGCCATCACAGCTGGGCAACCTGCGCTGAGCAACGCGGCGCAGTCCGACATCAAGGCAGGCAGCAACATACTGGTAGAAGGCACAATCTCGGCCAGTAACGCGAACAGCGCGACAGCCAAAGCCGTGATAATAATGCCGCAAGGCAAGGCCAGCCAGTAAGCAAAGCAGCCCCATGTCACAAGAAAAGGCCCTCCTCAAGTGGGCCTTTTCTCGTATCAAAAGGGGCAACAGTGCAGCGGTCGGGCTGCACTGTTGCCCCTTTTGATACGAACTTTATTCTCCCGCTTGCAACGCGGATGACACGGCTAAGGTATTGAGTAGTTGCCGGTCATCACTATTGGGCCTGTAGGCTTAGGCCCACCGGGAGCCGGCTCTATTGAGACAGCGAAGCCCACATAGTCCCGCAGGTTGCCCGAAGGCTGCACATCGCTGCGTGCAGTGCCTGCTGCATTTGAAGTAAATGTGCCCGCAGAGGCAGGAGCCGCGCCTGTCTGCGCCGGTAGAAGCCACAGCTCATATACTTCACCGGCAGGGAGCGGCTGCAAGCCGTTAGCCACCAGATACGCGCTGTTAGCTGATGGGTTAACAAAAGCCACAGCCGAGGCATTCTTCAGGTTGTCTTTGCCTTGAATCGCCACAGCAGTATAACCTGGAGGTATATTGAGGCGATTCTGCGCCGACCAGCCCCACCAACCTGCAAAGATCAGCAAAACGGCAGCCACGGCGGCGAAGACAGGCATCAGGTAACTGACCTGCTTCCTGGAAGCCGCAGCAGGCTTGCCTGGGGGGGCAGCCACACCAGCCTCACTCTCAGGACTTTGGTTTTCCAGCAGCCGCAAGCCGCCAGGAGCGTCCGCAACAGGCGGCTTGGTAGTTGCGGCCGTATCATGAGCGCTCACCTGTGGGGTAGAAGCAACCCGCGACATGAGGCGCGTCTTGTGCCCATTTGGAGGCTCTGCGGGCGGCACAGACGCGCCCAACCAACCGAAGATATCGGTATACTCACGTGCTATGGCTACGTGCCTGCGGCATTCGTTGAGGCTCTCTTCGAAGCTTTGAGCATCGGCAGGCTCCATCGTGCCAAGCATGTAGTCTACCAGTTTTACTTCCCAATCATCTTTATTATTTGACGTTTGACGGTCCATAGTTTGCCTGACTAGCTCGGCAGCGCCCTTACTGGAAGCGGGCCGCTCTGGAGCAAAGATTATTTGCGTCATTTGCGATTGTAATTTTCCTTGTGATAACGTTTCAATACCACCACCAGCTATATGTACCTTGTTCAGGTGTGTGACATTGTGTATAGTAGCTCGCAATTTGTGACTTTTAATCTGCTAGCAAGCCATGTGACTCAAGCAGTACGCGCAGGTTCTGCAATCCTAGCCTTATACGTGTCTTGACCGTCCCTAGCGGCTGGTCCAGCTTCGCGGCAATCTCGCTCTGAGACAGGCCTCTGAAGTACGCAAGCTCAATTACCTGGCGTTGGTTCGCGGCGATTTGTTCTAAAGCCTCTCTGACAACACGCTGCTGCTCGCGAGTCCACGCCTGGTCGGCAGGGCCGGGGTCAGGATCAGCCTCGGTATTGAGCAAGCTGCCCGTCACAGGGTCATCAAGAGCCACCTCTGTGCGCGATCTACGCCTTAGCTCGTCTATGCACCTGTGGTGGACCAGGCTCAACAGCCAGCTGACAAACTTACCTTTTTCAGCAGAGTAGCTTCTCGGTTGATTCCAGAGCTTCAGGAATACCTCCTGTATAACCTCTTCGGCCACCCCAGCATCTCCAAGCATACGTAATGCTAATCCAAAACACTGCCGCACATAACGGTCGTACAGTTGTTCCAGAGCTGAGGCGTCACCATCTGCTACCCGCAGAACCAATTGATTGTCCGAGGCCTGTGATAGGTCCAACATTATGCTTTCCAAGAGGAGCAGGACAGTATCATCAGGGCGCAACTCAGTAGATACCAGACACTGTACGCTCATCAGCAAAGCGTTTGCCCTCACCTTCCTGGGTGTGTTGCTCCAGCGAGCCTAACCTATAGGAGCGAAGCGCATCAGTCTTACTGAGAATTACTTCCCATGAGAGTCCGGTGCATACAACGCCGCAACACTATCAGTTGGGCAAGACAAGCTTTCCGCGTTGCCTTACAATAAGCTTACGAAATTATAGCCTGATCAGATTTTATATTCAACGGTGCGCCCGCTGTGGGATTGCCCACGAGGAGCGGTATTAGCATATTCCTTGCCAAGAGAAAGTTTCGTCGGGATACTATAGTAGACGCAAAGCCGGAGCGCCTCAGATAAGGCTGCCTTCATAGCAGGATCGGTAACTGTTCAGAGTATGGGCTTGGGGGGCCGGCCAAGCCCCTGACGAGGTTACAGGGGTGATTAAAGCCCCCTCTCCCCTTCATGGGAGAGGGGCATGGGGTGAGGGCGGGTGAGGGCAGATGGCGCAACACCCGCACAGTTACCCCAAGAAGATTGCTCCACCCTAAATCTGAACACTTACCAGGATCGTGTCACCGTTCTACCAGGCCAAATTGTGTTATACTCGTGCCTGAACTCTATATAAAGTGGGGAGGAACGGCGGTTGGACCGAGAGAAGATAGAGGCCGCGATACGCAACATCCTGGAAGCGATAGGCGAAGACCCGCAGCGCGAGGGTCTGGTAGGTACCCCTCGGCGTGTAGCCGATATGTACGAAGAGGTCTTCGCCGGTCTTGCTACTGACCCGGGAGAATACCTGTCGGTCGGCTTCGAGGAACACCATAAAGAAATGGTCATCCTGCGTGATATACCCTTCACGGCCATGTGCGAGCACCACCTGCTCCCTTTTACAGGCAAAGCGCACGTCGGCTATATACCGGCGGGCCGCATCGTCGGCCTCTCGAAGCTGGCGAGAGTAGTAGAGGGCTTCGCGAGGCGTCCCCAGCTACAAGAGCGCCTGACTTCGCAGATTGCTGACACCATAGTAGAGGCAATCAACCCCACAGGGGTAGGCGTGGTAATCGAGGCGCAGCACTTCTGCATGATCATGCGCGGCGTAAAGAAGCCCGGCAGCACAATGGTAACCTCGGCTATGCGCGGCCTTTTCAAGAATAACCCGCCAACCAGAGCAGAGTTCTTGCAATTCATTCGGGGAGTCAGAGATTAAGGACGGGCACGACGGAGCCTGCATCTCTCACCATCAACTATGCCAAGCCACGAGCACAAGAGCAGACCTGACAACAATGCACGCATCATCGGCAGCGATGAGCAGCTCCTGGCAGAGGAATTGGAGCGCGTTGGCGCGCAGGAGCCTGGCCGCGAGATCATGCAGCGCAAAGGCGCTTTCCTCCCTGTGAAGCTGGAAGGGTTGTCGTGCGTGGCGGCTAACGCCCTGAAGCAGGAGATGCTGGCGCGCGGCGGCGATTGTGCTGTGCACCGAGATTGCGCTACCCTTGAGAGAGACGAAACCACGGCGCTGCTCACCGGCACCCGCGCCCAGTACAACAGCCTCCTCGCCAAGCTACAGGAGCAGAGCTGGGGCTTACCCGACTTAGCACGGCAGATACAGGGTTTGCTCTGGAACCTCGATGCTGAACCGAAGCCCTGGAAAGTCGGGCAATATACACTCCCCCTTGCCAGGCGCACTTTCATCATGGGTATCATCAATGTGACAACCGACTCCTTCTCAGGCGATGCCCTCGGAGATGACGTAGAGGCGGCAGTGGCCCAGGCGCGGAGGATGGCGGCTGAGGGGGCCGACATTCTCGACGTAGGGGGAGAGAGCACGCGTCCCGGCTCTGAACCTGTACCCTGGGAGGAGGAAATACGGCGTGTTGTGCCGCTGATAAAGAGGCTCGTGGCGGCGGATGGTGTGGCGCTGCCCATCTCTGTAGACACGAGAAGGGCCTCAGTAGCAGAAGCTGCGCTCGATGCAGGCGCGCACATCATCAACGATATAACGGGCCTGCGCGACGACCCTGAGATTGCTGAGGTAGTTGCAAAGAGAGACGCAGGGCTTGTCTTGATGCACATCCAGGGCACACCCGGCACTATGCAGCAACACCCGCACTATGACGATTTACTGGGCGAGGTGATAAACTATCTACGCAAGGGCATTGACCAAGCTGCAAGCGCCGGTGTGAAGAAAGAGCGCATTATAGTGGACCCCGGAATAGGCTTCGGGAAAACAACTGCTCACAACCTGGAATTGATCAGGAGACTGGGCGAGCTACGCTCGCTCGGTTGCGGTATACTGATAGGCACATCACGCAAAGGCTTCATTGGTAAAATCCTGGCGGAGACACAAGGCGGAGAAGCCCAGCCCGGGGCCGAGCGCGTCACCGGCACAGGCGCTACCCTGGCGATCAGCGTAGCCAACGGCGCCAACATTGTTCGCGTCCACGACGTAACCCAGGCAGTAGAAGTGTGCCGGATAGCCGATGCGATAACCAAATTATGAATTGGATTGCCGTAATTCATAATTGCTAATTCGTAGTTCCCGAGGGGAAAAGGGGGAGATTATGCCTGCCGAGGCAAAGGATACTACAGTTTACCTGGGGATCGGCTCCAATATGGGAGATCGGGAGGCCCAGATCGAAGCTGCACTGGCGGCTATCGAGCGTCTGCCTGTGACAAAGCTCTTGCGCAAGTCGCCCCTTTACGAAAGCAAAGCCTGGGGCGTTACCGATCAACCTGATTACCTTAACATGGTTATGGAACTCGAGACCAGACTCGATCCGCAAACTCTCCTGCGGCATTGCAAGAGTATCGAAGAGGCGCAAGGGCGAATTGATGGAGAAAAGTGGGGGCCGAGGCCAATAGACATTGATATCCTCTTATTCGGCTCCAGAAATGTCAGGACCCCCAGCCTGGTGGTGCCCCATCTTCATATGTGGGATCGCCGCTTTGTCTTGCAGCCCCTCGCCGACCTTGAGCCTGATCTCCCGACACCCGATGGCGCTACTCTGCGAAAGCTCCTGCAGAAAGAAAAAATAACCTCACAGGAGGTCAAGCCTTACGAGCCAGCTAGAAAGCCCGAAGATGAAAAAGAAGAAAAGTAAGCTCATATATCTGTGCCTGGCGTTCTGCGGCATCCTTCTACTCACTGTCAGCGGCCTTTCCGCCGCTCAAGGCGCGGGCAGTCAGTGGGCCAGGCTTGGTGCGCTGCCCGCAGGCGCGTGGAGTGTCACCCTCGACCCCTCTAACCCGCAGGCGCTTTATGTTCTTAGTGCGGGCGGCGTATCACGCAGCACTGACGGCGGAAATAGCTGGGCGAACTGCAACTCAGAGGCCCGTTCACTCCGTTTAGTGACCCCTCAGACGGGACAAGCAGGGCCTGCCAGCCTTTACGCAACCACAGCGCGCGGGCTGCGCCAGAGCGATGACGGCTGCGCTACCTGGAAGGACGTACCCACGCAGAATATATCGCCGAACGGCGCACACATACGCTGGCTAGCACCTTACCCGAACAATCGCCAGATTCTATATGCAGGTATGGACGGGCTGGGCGGGCTATACCGCTCGACCGACAGCGGAGCCAGCTGGCACTCCGCATCCGGTGGGCTCCCACCTGGCGGGTGGATTACAGCCCTTGCAGCCGACCCGAAAGCGCCCTCGCGGATCATCGTTGGGCTACGCTACGCGAGGGGCTATCACCCACCGGCATACATCTACAACTCCACCGATGGCGGCCTAACCTGGAAGTCGGCATCGCTCGGTATGCACCTGCTGCCTAACAACCAGGGTGAGATAATCGGGCTGGCGTGGAGTGGCGACAACCTCTTCGCGGCCACAGCCACAGATGGCCTTTTCGTTTCGACTGACAGCGGCGATAGCTGGAGTGTGGCGAATATGCCGAGGAATATAACCAGGCCTACATTCGCGGTTGCAGGCGCACCCCCAGGCGCACCTCAGCAGGCCACCCCGCTCCCCATCAACTATATTATGTCGAGCAGTGCAGGTGCGCTCCTTATCGACACGTCTGAAGGAGCGTACCAGTCGCTCGACGGCTCAGCTACCTGGATTGAAGTTCGTCCTGATGCTGCTCAGAACGGGGCTCTGTTGGTGGCGATTGAGCCGACGAGCGGGCGGATTGTGGCCGGCAGTGAAAGCGGTGCATGGGCTTCGAGCATACAGGCAAGCGCGATGACGATCCCCAGTCCAACAGCAGCAGCAACGATAGCTCAACTGCCGCCAACGCCGCCTCCAACGGTCCCACTTCCCACTTCGACACCTGTACCCCCTACAGCCACGCTACCGCCCTCGCCAACGCCCACAATCGCTATGGTGGCGGGGCCGCTACCCTCAGACAAAGCACAACCAGGCGACCCCGCACTTTACAGCTACTTCCCACAGACAGGACACAACATCGGGCACGGCTTCCGCGACTTCTGGTTGAGCAACGGCGGCCTCGCGCAGTTTGGCTACCCCCTGACAGAAGAATTTGTCGAGAATGGCGTTACCGTACAATATTTTGAGCGGGCGCGCCTCGAATATCAGAACAGTATGATCAATCTTGGACGTCTCGGAGCCGAGTTGACCGCAGGCACCTTTTACCGCCCCATCAACTTCTTCCCCAGCACAGATACCAACGTTTATTTTGGTCCCACCGGGCACTCGGTGAGTGGGCCGTTCCTCACTTACTGGCGGGACAATGGCGGGCTTACGACCTTCGGCTTCCCGCTGAGCGAGAGCATCAAAGCCGACGGCAGCGAGTACCAGTGGTTTGAGCGCGCACGCCTTGAATGGCACTCATATCTCCCGCAGGGCAAGCAGATTGTGCTGGGCCAGATCGGGCGCGAAGCGCTGCAAAAGAGAGGCTGGATAAAGTAGAGGCTGCGCCCGCTGTGCTATAATTCTAGCAGGTAGCCCGAAGAGAGGAGGTAAGTGTTATGTCCAGTAAGGGTAAGACCATTTGTACAACTCCTTTCTTCGCTAGGTAATCAAGGGCTTGCCGTCTCCTTGATCGGTTATGGTGAGATTTATGAAGGTGCTTACTATGCAAGGGATCCAAAAACCAGTGAAGAGATATTTCTCCAATTTGTAGAGGGGATAAAGGTCCTGCCTCTGAATGAACCAGTTATGAGAATCTTTGCCGGAGTTCGTGGGGATCTACGAAGGCAAGGTCAGCTAATCGCTGATATGGACCTGTTGATAGCGGCGACCGCCATTACTCACGACCTCACATTGATAACAGGCAACACCGGGCATTTCACGCGTGTCCCTGGGCTGTCTCTTTCCAAATCTGCTGTATAGCCCGCAGCATCGTCGCGGTGACAAGCCGTAGAGCAGGCGTGTCGAGAACCCAAAGCATACCAATCTTACTTATGAATCTCACCCAACTGATAGACCATATGCGCCACTCGCCGATGTTCCGAGAGCGGATTACATACTGGCATGACTTACCGGAGCGACAAGCCCGCACTGCGCCCTTCCCCGGCTGGCTCGACCCCCACCTGACTGCCACCTGCAAGGCTCTGGGCATAGATGAGCTTTACTCTCACCAGCGCGATGCTCTTGATGCCGTACACAGAGGAGAGCATGTGGCTGTGGTCACGCCTACCGCTTCAGGCAAGACCCTTTGCTACAATCTGCCTGTGCTCAACACAATCCTGGAGAACCCCGAAGCACGCGCTCTTTACCTCTTTCCCACCAAAGCGCTCGCGCAGGATCAGCTTGCTAACCTTTACGCTATCTCCACCGCGCTTGGCCGCGACATCAAAACTTACACATATGATGGAGATACACCACCTACCGCTCGCAAGCTGATACGTACCGCCGGGCACATCGTCATCTCTAACCCTGATATGCTTCATAGCGGCGTGCTGCCGCACCACACCAAATGGGTGCGGCTCTTCGAGAACCTCGACTATATCATCATAGATGAGCTGCATAACTACCGAGGAGTCTTTGGCTCGCACGTGGCTAATGTCATGCGGCGGCTGATGCGTATTTGCGACTTCTACGGCTCGCACCCCCGGTTTATCTGCTCCTCGGCTACAATCGCCAACCCGCAGGAGCTTGCCACGAGGATCACAGGCGTCTCACCCATCACCCTGATCGACAATAACGGCGCGCCGCAGGGTCCAAAAACCTTCATCTTCTACAACCCTCCCGTAGTCAACAAGGAACTGGGATTGCGGCGCTCGGCTCTCCTCGAAGCCACCGATATAGCCTCACAACTCCTCGCCAACGACATCCAGACCATCGTCTTCGGGCGCACACGCGTCACCGTAGAAGTCTTGCTCACCTACCTGCGCCAGGCAGCTATCACCCACCGTCACGATCCTGATAAAGTGCGTGGCTACAGGGGCGGCTACCTGCCCAACCAGAGACGTGAGATCGAGCGAGGGCTGCGCGACGGGTCCGTCCGCACCGTAGTGAGCACAAACGCCCTGGAGCTAGGGATAGACATAGGTGCCCTTGAAGCGGCGGTGCTCGTCGGTTATCCGGGAACTATAGCTTCCACATGGCAGCAGGCGGGCAGAGCAGGACGGCGCTCGACACATTCGCTGGCTA
>JADMIH010000109.1 GCA_015478675.1 Chloroflexota bacterium
GGCCCCTGACGGGGTTACAAGGGTGATTAAAGCCCCCTCTCCCTTCATGGGAGATGTACTCCCCAGCAATAAAGCCCCCTCTCCCATGAAGGGAGAGGGGCATGGGGTGAGGGTGCGTGAGGGTACGCCTCCACAGATACCCCTTGAAGATTGCTCCACCCTTACTCTGAACTGTTACGCGCCTCCGCAAAATTGACACTCCGCCTGCGTAATGGTATGATTCTATTGTGGGCTAGTGTCGGCCTCGCTCTTGATGGGCACAATATTATCGCCGGTGAGGAACAAATTGCAGGCTGTTGAGACAGGAAAGAACGAGGTAGCAGGCGTAGCCGCGCGGGCTGATGATATGCTGGAGCCGCTGATATCCCTGGCAAGCGCGCTGCTCAACACGGACCGGCTGCGTATTATTGCTGCCCTGGTTGACGACGGTCCGGCCAACAGGATGAAGCTGGCAGAGGTCACCTCGTTGTCGCACAGGGAGCTGCTGCGCCAGTTGGACAGCTTGCAGCTATCAGGCCTCGTAAAACTGGCCGACCCTGCCGTGCGTGACCCCGACCTCTACACTCCCTACGTGCTCAACATGGAGACGTTTCGCGCTGCCCGGCAGGCTATGGGTAGATACAAAGGCAGAACGCCGCGCCCAACAGGTGCTCGTGAGATGACACTTGAAACCTTTATGCCAGGCGGCAAGCTCAACGCCTTTCCCCGCAAGCAATCACAACTCGTTATTATCCTCGATCAAATTGCATTGAGCTTCGATGCCGGGAAAGAATATGCAGAGCGGGATGTAAATATTATGTTAGAAGAGATAAACGAAGACTATTGCACACTTCGTCGCGCACTTGTAGATTACGGCTACATGTCGCGTGAAAACGGTATATACAGGCGTAACGAGTAGCCTATAATAAGCAAGGCGCAACAACGTAGGATTAGCGCGTGGTTCGTATAGGAGAAGGGTTCATATGGAAATCAAGTTAGCAAAAGAGATGGGGATGTGCTTCGGCGTCAAGATGACCCTTGACCGGATTGACGAAGCCGTGAAGGGGCGCGACCGGATAGACACCCTCGGTACGCTCGTGCATAATCCCCAGCTTGTAGAGAGACTGAACGCGCAAGGCATTCAGGTGGTGAGCGGCCTGCCGGAGAGCACATCCAGCACAGTGGCGGTAACCGCTCATGGCGCTGCGCCTGAGGTATACAGGCAGGCACAAGCCTCTGGCCTTGAGCTGATAGATACTACCTGCCCGCTGGTCACGCGTGTGCAGCAGCTTGCCAAAGAGCTTATGGAGCGGGGCGATTGGGTAATTGTGTACGGCGACGCGTCTCACCCGGAGGTGCAGGGGATACTTGGCTGGGCAAACTCTGTGTTCGATGAGGCCACAGAAGAAGGAGGCGAGGAGCCGGACGACAAGCCAAAGAGCAAAGTCAAAAGTTGGAATGCGCGCCGAGCTATTTGCGCCAAGAGCGTAGCCGAGATTGAGGCAGCGCTAGCCGCTACAGGCACTCCCGCAGCCAAAGTTCGCAGGATAGCCCTCATTTCGCAGACCACCCAGAACACCGAGTGGTTCAAAGAGTTCGTACGCGATGTAGTCAGCCGCTTCCTTGAGCATGGTTGTGAAGTGCATGCCCATAACACAGTCTGCCTGCCGACAGCCAAGCGCCAGCCCGCCGCAATTGATCTGGCCAAGGAGGTTGACGTGATGATCGTGGTCGGCGGCTACGAGTCGGCCAACACCCGTCACCTCCGTGACATAGCGGCTGAGTTCTGTCCAGCATACCAGATAGAGCGGCCTGAGCAGTTGCAGGAGGCGTGGTTCCAGGATGCAAAGACAGTAGGGGTAACAGCAGGAGCCTCCACACCCGACTACGTAATCAAAGAAGTAGTAGATGCTCTAGAGGAGCTGGACGCAAGGCTGCACGCTGAAGTTCCAGCCTAAAGCGGGTAGCAATACAACCAGCCTCTGAAGATAGCGGATAGCATCATCTTTGCTCGTGCTAATGTTCTAACTTCCAGTATTCTGCTAAGGCAAGGCTCTCCCCCAACCTCTTCCCGCCAGTGGGGGCTTTTATTCTTGAAAACAAAGCAGTAACTCTGCATGAGCGTAGTTACTGCTTTGTTTTTGTCTACTCTATTCCCCCTTCCCTACAGGAAGGGAGTTCGGCTATCTGAATACGGAGCCGTCAGCAGCAACCTTTGCGAAGTACTGGCACGATTGTTGCCCGTTTATCTTTTGGCCGTCAGCCGCAGCGCCAGATTAGCGCGGCAAGCAAAAATGGTGACCCATTGTTGAGGCGTAGGTGGGATTGCAGGAGGGTATATGACGTACGTTGAGGATCTGGCTGCGTTTGCTGACCAGGTAAGCTACAAAGACCTCTCAGAAGAGGCAGCTGAGCAGCTCAAGCTACGAGTGCTCGACTCTGTCGGATGCATGATATGCGCTCTGGATGCTGAGCCGATACGCGCAGTGCGTACACAAGTGGACGACTTTGGGGGCACCGGGCGCTGCACTATGCTCGCTGCGGGGCAAACCGCGCCCGACCGCGCGGCCTTCTACAATGGCGCACTCCTTCGCTACATTGATTACATGGACAACTACATGGGCAAAAAGCAGTCGTGCCACCCTAGCGACAACTTCGCCCCTGTACTTGCCGCTTCTGAACACGCCCGTCGCAGCGGCAAGGATTTCATGGCTGCTCTCGCCCTTGCTTATGCAGTAGAGATCAAGCTGATTGATTTGCTGCCTGTGGAGGCCAACGGCTTCGACCACACCGTTCAGCTTGCATATTCGATGAGTGCGGGCATCTCCAAGTCCCTTGGCCTCGATAAGAACAAGACGGCAAATGCCCTTGCTATAAGCGGCACCGAGTTTCAGGGCCTGGTAACGAGCCGCTCCGGCTATTTGTCGCAGTGGAAAGGGCTTGCATCATCTACTCTCGCCCTCGGTGTGATGAACACAACCTTCCTGGCGATGCGCGGTATCACAGGCCCCTTGCAGGTGCTTGAGGGCAAGAATGGACTGATGCAAGCTATGGGTGTGAAAGCCAAGATCGACTGGTCGAAGGCTGACTTGCAGGCAGTTACGCGCACCTCGCTCAAAGAATATAATGCCGAAGTACACTCACAGCCCACGATAGAGGGCGTGCTGGAGCTAAAGAAAGAGCAGCCCTTCACAGCTGATCAAGTTGACAAAGTAGAGGTGGAAACATTCAAGCAGGCCTTCAATATCATCGGGGAGGGCGATGAAGCAGGCGACAAGCACGACGTGCATAGCAAAGAGCAAGCCGACCACAGCTTGCCCTACATTGTGGCTGTGGCAATCCTCGATGGCGAAGTTACTCCCAGGCAGTATCTACCGGAAAGAATAGAGCGAGACGACGTGCAGAAGCTGCTCAAGAAGGTTAGAGTGCATACCCAGTCGCAGATTGGCAAGAAAGCCTTTGAGGTGCTGGACACCTACACAGCACGCTACCCCCAGGAGATGCCGTGCAAGATTACCGTCAAGCTAAATGATGGCCGCGAGCTTGTGTGCGAAAAGAAAGACTACGAAGGCTTCTACTCGCGCCCGATGCCGCGTGAAGCAGTAGTCAAGAAGTTCGAGAATCTCGCCGGTGAGCACACAAACCCCGCGCTCCGCCACCAGATAGAAGATGCGGTTGACAGCTTAGAGGAGCTTCAGGTGGCCGACCTGACACAGCTCCTTGCCAAAGTGGATATAGCACGCACATCAAGCGGCGCTTAGCAAGCTAGCGAGGGCATTCAAGGTTGGCTCGGCTCTCCTACCCCGAACTGCCCCTTTGTCGCCTCGTAGAGCGTCAGGCTAACAGCGACAGGCAGACTGAGCGAGTCGATCTCCGCGCTATGACGGATGCGCACGCTGTCGCCTTCTTCAAGATATTGCCCCGGCAGCCCCGTCGACTCGTTGCCGAAGACGAGTGTACAAGGGGTCTTGAAGCGGGCTTGCTCAAGGGGTGTTCTGCCGTCAGTCATCAACGTGTAGACGTTGCGTCTGTATGCTGCCCTGTAGTCCTCAAAAGCGTCAAAGTAGCGGAAGGCTATGTGGAAGATAGCCCCCATCGAGGCGCGCACAACTTTGGGGTCAAAGATGTCTACAGCAGGTTTTATGAGAGCCAGCTCTTTCACACCGAAGCCCACCATCGTGCGTATAATAGTGCCAAGATTGCCCATATCGCCAGGGTTCACCAGCGCGATATGGTTAGCATCGGGGCTGAGCGTTGCCCCATATTTGCTGAATACTCCTACAGCGTAGCTGTTTTGCTTGGCAGAGATGCGCTCGATTGCGCTGTCATTTACCTCCGTGCGGATACCCTTGCGGCTGCATATATCCTCGATCTTCCGAACGCCTTCGTTGCGTGAGCCTTCGGCGCTGAGAAGCACAAGAAGCGCCCTATCAGGCCGGTGCTGTAGCATCTCCAGGGTGGCAAAAACCCCCGGTGCATAGGAATGCTCGTACTCTCTCTTGTATCTTTTGAGTGGAATGCCCATTGATTTCATGCCCGACAAAGAGAAGCTTACCCGACTTACCTTGAATGATAAAACAATGCCCGGCAATCTTGCCACATCTCTTCAAGCTCAAGTGGGCAATCTCCCATCTGGTAAAAGGTTGTCTCAGGCAGAAAGGCCCGCTCTCAAGGTCTATGCGGAAGGGGCTTTCCCTGAAAATGGAGAGCACAATCTATCCATAAAAAGTGACAATGCGTGCTATAATCGTAGCAACGACCCTTGAGCAGGAGGGCTAGAGCAATGGCGGATAACGACGGCGGCAGCAGCAAAGCGATGGGCGCTACTCAGAGCGTGCGTGTGGCGGCTATACAAATGGAAGTAGTATCAGGCGAGCCGCGGAAGAACATGGTGCGCGCCGAGGCGATGCTCAACGAGGCAGCAGAGCAGGGAGCGCAAGCAGCCCTCCTGCCTGAGCTATGGACTACAGGCTACGCCCTTGAGCAATTCGAGCAGCTAGCTGATGAGTACGCAGACGCAACCCTGCACTTCCTGGAAGAAAGCGCGCGCCGCCTCAACATGACCATAATCGGCGGCTCCTTCCCCAAGCGTGGGCCGGACGGCATCTACAGCACCTGCCATATAGTCGCACAAGAAGGTACACTCGCGCCCTCCTACAGCAAAGAGCATCTTTTCCCGCTTTTGCAGGAGCCGCAGTTCCTCCGCCCGGGTGTGGCAGGCACTGTCACTAATACACCGCTCGGCAGGTGGGGGACGCTCATCTGCTTCGATATCCGCTTTCCTGAGAGCGCCCGTCGGCTGGCCTACCAGGGAGCGCGTCTCTTGTGGGTGCCCGCCGAGTGGCCGCACCCGCGCCTTGAGCACTGGCGCACGTTGCTCAGGGCGCGAGCTATAGAGAACCAATTCTTCGTGGTCGCTGCCAATCGCACCGGGCAAGGTGACAACTCGAAGTGGTGCGGCCACTCTACCATAATCGACCCCTGGGGCAACATCCTGGCTGAAGCCGCTGAGGAAGAAGCTGTAGTCATTGCCGACCTGGATATGGGGCTGGTAGACGAAGTGAGAAGCCGCATCCCATGCTTTGACGAAATCACGAGTTAATAATTACGGGTTAAAAGATCAGCTTACGCGGCAGACGACTGACAACCGGATGAGAGACGCATCTACACTTTCCAGGCCGTAAATAGATGAAACCTTTGCCCTCTCTTTGCGCTCCGCCGCCCATCGTTACGCGTAAGGGGGATTAATAACTCGTAATCACGTCAAGAGGGCCTTACATGAGCGCGGAAACAGTTACCGGGAAGAGCAAACAAGAAATGGTCGACATGACCGACAGGCGGCCTGAGGCGCGCTGGCCTGCATGGTTGGCTATTATCGCTACTCTGGTGATAAACCTGTCGCTGAAGCCTGAGCTTACCTTTGGAGGCGCGCCCTGGGTGACGGCCTCTGTGGAGGCGGTGCTTCTCATACCGCTGATCGTCTTTGTGCCGCAAGAACATGGCGTCTGGCCCACATGGCGGCGCGTCGTAAGTCTGGCGCTTATCGCCTTTATCAATCTCGCCAACATCGCGTCACTGGTGCTTTTCGTCAGGTCTCTACTGCAAGCCAACAGCGTTGACGCAGGCGAGTTAATAATAGAAGCTGCCAAGATATGGAGCACCAATGTGCTTATCTTTGCCCTCTGGTACTGGGAGATAGACAGGGGCGGACCGGGAGGGCGAGCCAAGCACAAGCACAAGCAGCGCTACCCCGACTTTCTTTTCCCACAGATGGATACCCCGGAAGCAGCGCCGCCCCAGTGGATGCCTACCTTCATTGACTATCTCTACCTATCTTTCACCAACTCCACAGCTT
This sequence comes from Chloroflexota bacterium, assembly GCA_015478675.1. The sequence goes on from JADMIH010000109.1 coordinate 6,335, forward strand.
TCAGCCCCACAGATACTTTGCCACTGACACCGCCCGTCAAAATATTGATGTCAATACAGTCGATGGTGTCACTCACTACTTTGGCCCTGGTCGCTGCACGCGCAGTCAATATCTTGCCATCGGGGAAGTAGTATATTCGCTCAGCCGGAGAGGGCCAGTTCTGCGACAGTTATTGCCTCTGCGTCCTCATCGGTGGGAGGCATATCCCATGATGTCGTTCGTATCGTGTGGAAGACGGGAAGTATGGTAAATGTCCATGCCTCTCCGCCCGCGCTCACCACTCGCACAATCCCTGTGCGTAGCTCGGCGGTCCAGTTGCAGCTGAAACCTCTCGCCGCAACCACTCTGTGCCGCACGCTCCTGAGCTGCTCATGCCTGTCGTAGCGGTAAATAGAAATCAAGTGAGCATCTTCCCCAGCCGACCTTATATCCCCAGGCTCCATCCAACTGTGAAGATCAGCCGGTGCCCAGTGAACCCTTACGCGCTCATCCTCCGCCAATTGCTCAACAACGCCCGGCCCAAGCCTCTCACAGGCTACGCTGGTGCCATCATCTACCTGTACGGCGAGCAGTTCAGGAGCAGGCATCACTACTTCGCCCAACCTAAAAGAAAGATCGCTCATCAGCAAGGATAAGTCGTACATCTTAGATCAGCAGCGCCATCAACGCCTTCTGCACGTGCAGGCGATTTTCGGCCTCGTCGAAGACCACAGAGTTCGGGCCGTCCATCACTTCATCTGTGATTTCCTGTCCACGGTGGGCCGGGAGGCAGTGCATCACCAGAGGGTTGTCGCCTGCTTGTCTTACAAGTTCTTCGTTGACCTGAAATGGCATGAATATACGTGCTCGCAGCGCGGCTTCGGCCTCTTGCCCCATGCTGGCCCAGGTGTCGGTGTATATCACATCGCTCCCAGCTACGTCATCAGGGTCGTCGGAGAACTGAATGCGCGAGCCTGTGCGTGTGGCATCGGCTTTAGCTTCTTGCACGTAGCGCGACTTCACCTCGTAGCCGTTGGGGCTGATGAGGGTGATATTCATCCCCACTTTGGCGGCGGTGAGTAGAAGCGATGCGGCGACGTTGTTGCCATCTCCTATATACGTCAGGTTAACGCCTTCGACGCGGCGCTTCTTCTCATAAATGGTGAAGAGATCGGTCAGGCTCTGGCATGGGTGCTCGTCATCTGAGAGGCCGTTGATTACCGGCACGCCCGCATACTCTGCCAGCGTCGCTACGTCTTTGTGTGCGAAAACACGCGCCATGATGCCATCTACCATCCTGCCCAGCACACGGGCTACGTCGGTCACACTCTCGCGCTTGCCGAGGGCGATATGGTCGGGGCCAAGGTAGAGGGCGTGCCCACCTAGCTGGGCCATCCCTGTCTCGAAGCTGACTTGTGTACGCAGCGACGGCTTCTGAAAGACCATCGTCAGCTGCTTCCCCTCAAGGATTCGGTGCGGCTCGCCCACCTTCTGCTTGCGCTTTAGCTCTGCCGCAAGCTCCCACACCTGCCAGATTTCCTCCCTGGTCAAATCCGCTATCGAAACCAGGCTCTTGCCCTTCATGCTCACTGCCATTATCCATTACTCCTTCTACTGGCCTGTGGCCTGTGGTCCTTGGCCTTCAAAGCTCGTCCCTGTCTTGCCTTCTATGGCGGCTACGGCGCTGTGCAGGTGGGTTATTATCGCCTCTTTGCCGCCCGATTCTACAAAACTAAGGGCGGCGCGTACTTTGGGTCCCATGCTGCCTGCCGCGAACTGGCCTTCCTCTATGTAGCATTTGGCCTCGGCCACAGTTAGCTTTGTCAACTCCTGTTGATCGGGCTTGCGAAAATTGATAGAAACCCTATCTACATCGGTAAGTATTAGCAGGCGGTCGGCATCTAGCTTCTGTGCAAGCATAGATGCGCCGAGGTCTTTGTCTATCACAGCTTCCACCCCCATGAGAGCGCCATCAGGCTTGCGTACAACAGGGACGCCGCCGCCACCGGAGCAAATCACCAATGTGCCGCTATTCACCAGCGTTCGGATCGCGTAAATCTCGGCTATGGCGGCAGGTGTAGGCGATGGCACCACACGCCTGTAGCCTCTGCCACTATCTTCAATTATGATGAAGCCTCGCGCCCGCATCTCCTCGGCCTTCTTGGCGCTGTAGAATGGGCCTATCGGCTTGGTAGGATTGTGGAAGGCGGGGTCATCGGGGTCTACAACAGTCTGCGTGACCACAGTGGCGACAGGCCAGGGTCTGCCACGCTTGCGCAGCTCGTTTTGCAGGCACTGCTGCATCATATAGCCGATCTGCCCCTGGCTCATAGCTCCGGCGATATCCATAGGCATAGCCGGTATGCCTTGCTCTTCTTCGGCTGTCGCTTGCTGCAAAAGTATAGTGCCGACCTGTGGGCCGTTGCCATGCGTTAGCACAATCCTGTACCCGCGATCAGCTAACTCGGCGATCGACGCCATAGCGCGAGAAACGTTGGCAAACTGGTCGCCTGCCGTGCCCGTCCCACCCGGCTGCTGAATTGCGTTGCCGCCCAGGGCCACCACCAGAGTTTCTATGTAGTTGCGCCGCTGCGACTCACCTGTATCGGACACCATTGTCTCCTGTACATTCACTTATATGCCACGCCGAAAAGAGAAAGGCAACCACGCCTGGCTGCCCCCGTCGTAAAAGCCATTATAACAGTTTTCAGGTGTGAGCAGAAAGGTAAGCGTTCAGGTAAGTGTTCAGAGTTAGAGTGGACCAATCTTCTTGAGGTAACTGTGCGTCCTCACCCGCCCTCACCGGCCCTCACCCCAAACCCCCTCTCCCTTCAAGGGAGAGGGGGCTTTAGTCATGCTGAGTGCACAGGGGATACAGTTGTTCTCCCATGAAGGGAGAGGGGGCTTTCTTCAGGGATAGAGCTTTTCTCCCACAAGGGGTTAGGGGTTAGGATGGGGTCCCTACCCGGCATAACGCTGGGCGTTACAAGCCTGCTCAGGAAATATACCCACATGAGGGCCCACCAGGAAGGATGCCCTGTACACTTACAACACGAGGCTTGCGGCAAAGAGTAGGCCGAAGATCAGGTGTAACCTGCCTGTTTGCCTCAGCATCCGGTTCAGGGTAGGCCCATCCTGGTGAGCAATAACAGTGCGGGCCAGCACATAGGCAAGTGGAAGGGTCAGCCACGGCAGCCAGAACCAGAGCGAGATTTGCCCCGCCAGCCAGAGGCCGAGTGGCACCAGGTAGGCTATCACCAGGAATAAGACATATTGAACCAGCGTTGCGTTGCGCCCGATGCGTACAGCCAGCGTCTTCTTGCCTACCGCCCGGTCTGTTTCTATATCACGCACGTTGTTTACCACCAGGATAGCGGTTACCAGCATACCTACAGGCACCGAAGCCCACCATGCCAGCGCACTCACCTCGCCTGCGTGCAGATAGTATGTGCCCACCACCCCCACTACACCAAAGAATACAAAGACAAAGAGGTCGCCGAGGCCATTGTATCCCAGGGGATAAGGCCCTCCCGTATAAGCTATGCCCGCCAGGATAGAGAGAATACCCACCGCAAGAATGGGCCAGCCGCCTACAAAGACGAGATAAAGGCCAAAAGCGGCTGCTATGCCAAAGCTAATCAAGGCAGCCCAGAGCACCTGCTCAGGTGCAGCAATGCCGCTCTGGATGAGACGCACAGGCCCAAGCCGCTCGGCGGTGTCAGCACCCTGCTTGTGGTCGAAATAGTCGTTGGCGTAGTTGGTGCCGATCTGTATCATGATCGACGCAGGCATGGCGCATAAAAGCACGCCCCATCTGAAGTAGCCCTGTGAGATCGCGGCAGCTGTGCCAACCACGACAGGCACAACCGCCGCGGGCAAAGTAGCAGGCCGAGACGCCGCCACCCACGCCCGACCACGTTCTGCCATGCTAATTCCCATGCTCCTCTTTCTTGGATGGCTGGGTTCGTGCTGCGTAGTACCTATTGCGTAAAAGGCTATGGGTAGACGGCCCTTTAGCTTCTTACAGGGTATTCACCCGATACGTACTATACGCACCACGCATTACGAAGCTAATCCTTGAACAGGTCCTCCAGGCTGGTGCCTGATTTCTCGCTTTTCACAAGATTTTCGCTGACCCGCCGCGCCTCCTGTGTATTGCCCGATTGGAGGCTCTTGTAGAAGTCGGGGCCGAAGGAGCGCACCCTCAGCACCACTTCCATGGGCACCGCGTGGCCCATGATCAGCACTTCTTGCTTGGTGTCGAGTGTAGCCAGGAGCGCCTTTAGCTGGCTGCCTCCTCTTATTCCTGTGAATACCGCGTCTATGTCCTTTTCGTCGTTCAGGAGGGCTGTTATGCGTGTGCCTATCTGGCTCATCACTTCATCGTCTATGCCCGAAGGACGTTGGTCTATTACCATCAGCGTGACGAGATATTTGCGCATCTCGCGCGCTATCGTGCCGAAGATGGTGGCGCTATCTCTCCCCAGGAACTTGTGAGCTTCCTCTATAGTGATCATCAGCGGCCTGGGCCGCTCATTCTTCTCGGTGTCTTCCTCATGCTTGTCGAGCCATCTCACCCATTCATCATGGATTCGCTTGGTCAGTATGTTAGCTACGAGCATGTAAGCAAGCGTGCTACGATGCTGGCCGAACATCAGGATTACATGCTTGCCAGAGCGCAAATCGCTGATGAGGCCGTCTATACCTGTGCCGATCTTCTGGTCCTGGCGCACCACAAAGGGGAAGTCGTAAATATTCTCCAGCCTGCGCTTGAGAGCCTCCACCGAGCCGTTGTTCGCGCCTGTCTGGGTGCAATATTCTTCTAACTCGGCAGGCTGCATGGTAATGAGTTGCTCTATCCACTTCTTGCCCAGCTTGCGTGATGCCTGGCGAGCGGTGATCATCATGGCGGACTCGCCGGAGATACGCAGCTCAGCCGACAACGCCTCGATGTCTTCAATAGTAATATCGTTGAGGTTTATGCGGATCGCACCATCGGCGTTGCGCTTACGCACATCTTCTTCGTCCATTGTGTAGAGGGCCACTCGGCTCTTGCCGAAGATGTCGCGCAGCCCTTTAGCCACAGTTCCATCTTCCAGCCGCTTGTCGCCTGCGTACTCCGAATGCATATCGAAGATGAGATTAGCGCAGCTATCCGACTTGATCATACCGCAGAGAAGGAGCCGCGCCAGCACGCTTTTGCCCGTGCCTGAACGCCCGAATATGCCGTTAGAGCGCTCCACGAACTTGCGCAGGTCTATGCAGATAGGAGCTTGATCCGCCCTCTCAGCGTCAAGCTCGCGTGGCGACCCCATGATGAAGTGATATTTGTCCTCGGCTCCGAAGACCGTTTGATAGTCTTGCTCTCCCGCAGCAAAAGCCTGGCTGAAAGGGCCTGGGATAGTGCGTGCCGGGCGTGGGAACCCCTCGTGCGATAGCTCTAAAGCAGTGCGTACATTGCACTCAGCGTATGTGGTGGCGCTGGAGAGGGTCTTCTTAATGAGTGTAGAGCCTGTATCGGGCGGGTCCATCCCTACCATAGGGTCGGTGGTGGCAAGACGAAAGGAGCCTATTGTGCCAAAGAAGCGAACATACTCGCCTTCCACAACGACGAATTGCCCCTGCCTCAGCAGCTCGACGGGCTGCTCGCGTGCCAGGTGAACCGTTACACCCCGCTCGGTATCCGCAGCGGTGACTTGCCCCAACAACTCACGCTCCGCAGGCTGGCTATGCCCGTTGCGTTCAGCTTCCGCACGCGCCTTCAACTGCGATACCAGGCTCTCTTTGCCGTTGTTCTCCATACCCTCTCCCTTCGGGAGAATTAGTAATTATGAATTGGACGACTGAATGAAACGCCCTTTATTTGCTCGCCCAGAGTAACCATACGGCAATTCATAACTCATAATTACTAATTCATAATTTTACTCGCCCTACCATCTCTGAGACCTCCCGTGAGGCCTTCTGCTCTTGTGCCGTCAATGCATCCAGCGTCTTGAGAATAGCCAACAAGCGGTCATACTGGCCTTTTAGCTGGCGACCCAGGTATTCGGCTGTGTATGCCAGCCACTCTTGGTCTCCTCCCCGCGCCTTGTAGCCTCTTACGATCAGGTGGATAAGCACCTGGTCTATATTTGTCGGTTCCGTTGAGGATAAGAGCAAGCGCAGATAGTCAGCCCTGTGAGTGAAGCTGACAAGCTCGGGGTCCGACGCCTGCCAGCACTTGTAATGTACCCTCGGCGGGCACTCCGGGTAGGCATAGATAGCCTGCAACGGCTGCGGCCCTCTGGAGTCGTCATAACACCCCACGACCAGTGCGCTGAATTGTGAGCGCAAGGTACGCTGCAAATCAGGATAGAGGCGGTAAACGCCCCCGTCCTCATCATCAAGCGAGCCTTTAGCCGAGATGGGTCCCAGCCCCTCGGTGTGCGCCGAGCAAACCACCCCCAGCACATTCTGCGCGACCACCAAGCCGCCTAGAGGCGGTGTGCTATTTAGCTCATAGCTTTCTACTGTGAAGCTGCTGTAAGAGGTGGAAATCACCTCCCCAAGCTGCTTACGTCCTTTGTTAGTGTTCACACGCCCCCCTTCGGGAATTATGAATTACGATTGTATAAGCTGACCATTACTTGCTCGCCCAGAGATGGCCCTACCGTAATTGATAATTCCGCTCAGATTGCCTGTCCTATCATTCTTTTGCCGTGCGCTTTCTCGGTTGGCTTGCGCATTAATCCGGCGCGCTCCAGGAGATAGTAGTAGCTTTCTCTGTCGGTGTTGTGCAGGACCGCGTACTGGTGGGCCAACGTCAGCGCGTTGGGGTAGCCCTGGCCCAGCTTGCACTGGTGCAGCAGGATAGATAGTGTGCGGTCGAGAAAGCCTTCTTCCCAGACCCATAGGGGGAACTCCAGCCGGGCTACTTCATACTCTGTCGCCAGGTACGAGAAGCCAACGTCCCTCAATCCCTGTGCGTTTTCGTCCACCATATAGGAGAAAACAGGGGTGAAGACAGGCGATGAGTGGTTATTCTCTAATACTTCCCAGAAAAGGTCAGCGTCGTCTATGCTCCAGAGCGGTCCGCATCCGCATGGCTCGGTTGGCCGCTCTTCGTGGGGCTTTGCCTCTTCGCACGCCAGCATCC
>JADMIH010000110.1 GCA_015478675.1 Chloroflexota bacterium
ATACTGAGTCGCCTTATTCCGCCTCCAAGATTTCCAGCGAGGCTTTTATCTACTCCTATGCCCGCTGCTACGGCCTGCGCTACATAGTTTTTCGCTTCTCCAATGTCTACGGGCGCTATGATAGCGACATCAGCCGGATGGAACGCGTCATTCCCCTATTCATAAAGCGCATCGCCAACAACGAGCCTATCACAATTTACGGCGAAAACAAGGTGCTCGATTTTACTTATGTAGATGACTGCGTGAGTGGCATTGTATCAGGAATAGAGGCACTGCACGAGGGCAGCGTGGAAAATCAGACGATAAACCTCGCCTATGGCAGAGGCAACACGCTCCTGAAGATGGCCCAGCTAATAGGCGATGCCCTCGGCAAAGAACCCCGCATTACAGTGGCCCCCGCCCTCCTGGGCGAAGTAACGCACTACGTTGCCGATATATCAAGGGCGCGCGCCCTGCTGAACTACGACCCCAAAGTGCCCCTCGAAGAAGGCATCCCCCGCGCCGTCAAGTGGAACAGAGAATGGAAAGCCTGACCGAATTACGAGTTATGTGCGGACCCGGGTAACTCGTAATTCGGTTTAGTAACCCAACTTGCTTCTATACGTTGTATTTATGGGCAAAGAATTGTTGCGCAGCAGCCGGGTATAGAAAGGTGCCGTGAGCTGTATGCTGGGGCGGGCTTTCTTGTCCGCCTTTGTTTTGCCTGAAATCGCCGAAATACTACTATGAAGCACAAGACTCCGATTTATCTGATACTCGCCGCGCTCCTAACAGGCGTTGCATTAGGCGCTGCCCCCCAGAGGCAGGTGGAGGCTCAGACGCCGGGGCGTTACTATCCAGCGACGGGCAAAACCCTCGCACCTGAATTCCTCTCCTTCTTCGATGCAAATGGCGGGCTTCCACTCTTTGGCTATCCGCTCACCGACGCGGAAACCGAAGGCGGTTTTGAGGTGCAATACCTGGAAAGGGCGCGCATCGAATACCACCCCGAAAATCGCGGTACGCCTTACGAAGTGCAGCTTGGCCTCCTCGGCAACATCCTTACCGCCGGACGCCGCTTCGAGCCTGCCTCCTCTGTGGCGGCGGCTGAAGCTACCCCCGGCTCCGGCAAGCTATACTTTTCTGAAACTCAACATACTCTCTCCGGCGCGTTCCTGCAGTACTGGCAGGCTCATGGTGGATTAGCCCTCTTTGGCTACCCCATCTCCGAAGCTGTGCAGGAGGGAGGGGTCACCGTACAATACTTCCAGCGCAATCGCTTTGAGCTGCACCCCGAGAATGCAGGCACGCCTTATGAGGTGCAGCTTGGTCTGTTGGGGCGTGACTTGCTGGCCCAGAGGGTGCAGGTGAGCGAAAGCAGCGTGACCCTGCCCACCTACGGCTATGAGCAGGGCTTCGTCTCCTCGCCGGGCGACGCGATAGCTCCTTACCCGCGCCTTGATATGGCACGCGTTGGGCCGCCCGCGCCACGCACCTACAGGCTCATTATATTGGAGAACAAGTATCTCAAGTTGAGCGTAATGCCCCAGCTTGGCGGGCGGCTTTATGAGGCAATATACAAGCCCACAGGCCACGATGAGCTTTACCGCAACCCGGTAATCAAGCCCTCAACCTTCGGCGAGCGCGGCTGGTGGCTGGCCGTGGGAGGTATGGAGTGGGCGGCTCCTACCGAAGAGCATGGCCTGATGGAGTATCTGCCCTGGGATGCCACAGTAGCCCGCAACAGCGACGGCGGCGCAACTGCCACTATGAGCGCAACTGATGCGCGCACCGGCCTGAAGGTTACAGGCTCTATTACCCTGAGGCCTGAAGAGAGTAGCTACCGTGTGCAAGAGCAGATCGAGAACCGTACTGCCCAGCAGCAGAGCGCTCAGCTTTGGACCAATGCTATGCTTGCTCCCGGCGGCACCAACCAGGCGTCGCCGGATACACGATTCGTTTTGCCCACCAACCGGTTCGTCGTACATAGCACCAGCGACCCAGGGCTGCCCGCGTCGCGTGTGGCCGTGACCTGGCCCAAGTACGCGGGGCGTGACCTCTCTGATATGTCCACCTGGCGAGGCTGGCTTGGCGGGTTCGTGCTGCCAGCGCCTGAGCGCGGCGCTTTTGCAGCTGTTTACAACCCCCAGGCCGGTGAGGGGATGGTCAAGACCTTCAAGCCCGATACCGGCCTCAAAATATTCGGCTTCGGACGCGGCTTCAACAGCCGGATTTACACAGATGACAATTCTTCTTACGTAGAACTGTGGGGCGGTATTACGCCCACATTCTGGGACAATGCAGCCATCGCGCCGGGGGCGAGCATGAGCCTGGATGAACAGTGGCAGCCTGTCTCCGGCCTCGGAGGGGTTAGCCTGGCGAGTAAATGGGGAGCTATATCGCTGAGTAATAGCAACATCTATATCATGCCTACGCGACGCACAGAGGGAGCCGTCATCGCCCTTCGCAAGCCGGATGGCGAAGTGGTCAGACAATCCTTCAACGCCTATCCCGACCGGGCAGCCTCGGTGCAGATCTCGGGTTCTGTAGTGGCGGTGGAGATAACGTCCGCCGACGGCCAGAGCCTGTTGTCGGGAGAGCTTGCGGTGCGGTAAGTTAGCTCCTTCTCTACTCTCCTGGTTGCGAGAGCTTTTTGGATATATTCTCCTCTATATTGGGTTTTGACACCCACTTTGCTGCTACGGCGAGACCCCACCCTCCGAGTGGGATGGTCCTTCGATTACCGCAAATGTAAGTAGGATCGAACCCTCTGTAAAAACTGCCCTTGTAAGCCTCGCCCGCGGGGGCTCTCCGTCTCGAAAGCAAGCAAATAGCTCCGCCCAGTAGGAGCTATTTGCTTGCTTTCACCTTCTTTATTCCCTTTTCCTAACAGAAGGAGATTATGGTAATAGAGCTTTCATTACCACCTCTAATCAGATTTTAACTCTAACATCCCGCCGAGCGGGTATGATTATATCAATACAGTGGGAACGGAAAATGCGCCCGCGATGTAATGAACGTAACGAACGGAGTATATACAGGCATGAAACAACCGGATAACAACAGAAACGCTGCATACGCACAAGAGCAGGAGCAGCCCCTGAGCAGCCTACTCGAGTCTGTGAAGAGCTACACAGTACCAGGGATGGCTATATGGCCGCTGAGGCTCTTCCTGGGTATCACTTTTATATGGGCGAGCTTCGACAAGTTGCGCGACCCGCAATTCCTCGATCCGTCGGCGGTGGGCTTCGTGGGTAAGCAAATTGCCCCTTCGCTGGTCAACTCACCAATAGGTGGCCTCATATCGGCTATGTTGCCTTTCGCCATTCTGCTCGGCATTATAGTGATGGCGGGTGAACTGCTCATTGGCGTAGCCACTTTGCTTGGCTGGTTTACGCGCTTCAGTGCGCTCATGGGCCTGCTGATTAATCTAATGTTCTACCTGACGATCACATGGGACATACGGCCTTTCTACTATGGGGCTGATATAGTTTTCGTTGTGGGGTGGCTTACGCTTTTGCTGATAGGTCCTGGCCCACTCAGCGTAGATGCTTACTTGCGCCGCATCAGCAAACCGCCACAGCAAGCCGTGATAATAAACCACCAACAGGCCGGTAAACTCGCTATGGTGCGCGACGTTGCGCCAGCCGAGATGTCGGGGGCGGTGAGTAGAAGGCGTTTCAATGTGATGGCGCTGAGCGCGCTGGTGGGCGGGGTGGTATTCCTGCTCGACGGAGCGGCATGGCCCATCTTGCATAGCGGGTCGAAACGCGCCCTTGCGCAGCTTCCGGGGCAATCGCCTACAACTGCAACTAGTGCAACTAGCTCTTCAGCGATACAGCCAACGGCCACAAGCGACACGGCCAACCTGGGCAATCCGCCGCCCCAACCCCAGCCCACCGATACGCCTGGCAGTGCCATGTCGGGCCAGTTGCTGGCGGCAGCAGGGAGCCTGCCGGTAAACCAGGCGCTTAGCTTTACCGACCCAACCACAGGCGGCCCTGCGGTGTTGGTACATTTGACGAGTGGTTACGCGGCGTACAGCGCGATCTGCACACACCAGGGGTGCACTATACAGTACGACAGCCAGCAGACGCTGCTCGCCTGCCCATGCCATGGCGCGCTCTTCGATCCCGCCTCCAACGGCGCAGTAGTACGGCGTCCCGCACGCCTCCCGCTTTCTGCTATTCCAGTGGCGGTAGCTCCTGATGGTGCTGTCTATCTGGCAGGCTAACGCCGCCTCTGCGAGACTGCGAGAGGGCAATATGGCGGCGAAAGAAGATGAAAGGAAGTATAAAGTGCTGCCTTGAACAGCACTTTATACCTCCTTCAGTCAAAAGAAAAGCCGGTGCCTTGCCTCATGCGCTCACTTCAAGGTCACTCTCCGGGCCTGCTTCTCGCTCGTAGCTGCCACTGCGGTCGCCGCGCTCGCTGCGCGTCATCAGCACAGGCTTGTGCTTGTTTTCTATCACCTCGCGTGTGACTACGCATTTGCGGATGTTCTCTTGCGAGGGTATCTCATACATCACGTCAAGCAGAGTTTCTTCTATGATAGTGCGTAAACCGCGCGCTCCGGTCTTTTGCTTCAGCGCTTTGTCGGCAACCGCCTCCAGCGCCTCATCGGTGAATTGCAGCTCTACTTTGTCCTGGGAGAGGAGCTTCTGGTACTGCTTGATGACAGCATTCTTCGGTTCGGTAAGTATTCTCACCAGGGCGGGCCTATCGAGCGCGTCGAGGGCGACTATAATCGCCAAGCGCCCCACAAACTCGGGTATAAGCCCATACTTGAGGAGGTCTTCGGGGATAACGTGCGACAGGAGGGCAGCCGACTCTTTAGTGCGTTCTTCCTCGCTTGCCGCTGTTCGGGCAAAGCCCATGGCATTGCCGCCCCCTATTCTCTTGGCGATAATTTCGTCAAGGCCCTCGAAGGCCCCACCGCAGATAAAGAGGATGTTGGTTGTATCTACCTGGATGAAATCCTGGTGCGGGTGTTTGCGACCTGATTGGGGCGGCACGTTGGCGACTGTGCCTTCGATGATCTTGAGTAGCGCCTGCTGAACACCTTCGCCTGACACATCGCGGGTAATAGAGGGGTTATCGCTCTTGCGGGCGATCTTGTCTATCTCGTCTATGTACACTATCCCTTTCTCAGCGCGGGCGATATCGAGGTCAGCGGACTGGAGGAGGCGAAGGAGTATATTCTCTACATCTTCGCCCACGTAGCCTGCCTCGGTGAGGGCGGTAGCGTCGGCGATAGAGAAGGGTACGTCCAGTATCCGGGCTAGCGTCTGTGCCAGCAACGTTTTGCCACAACCCGTCGGCCCCAGGATCAGGATGTTGCTCTTTTGCAGCTCCACATCTTCACCCTTCATGCCGGTGACGATCCGTTTGTAGTGATTATAAACTGCTACAGAGAGGACCTTTTTGGCGCGATCTTGCCCGATTACATAGGCGTCGAGCAATTCGGATATGCGCTTGGGCTTAGGAATCTGGCGTCCAAGATTAAACTCAGCTTTGCCAACGCTCAGGTCATCTTCGTCTATAATCTCTCGGCAAAGCTCTATGCACTCGTCGCAGATATATACTGCACCCGGACCGGCGATAAGCCTGCGCACGTCTTCCTGGCTTTTGCCACAAAACGAGCAGCGATATTGGGGCTTACCGCTCCGTGGATTCGCCATACTGGTTGGCCTCCTCAAATGTACCTGAAAGATGCTAAAGGGTAACTGTACGGTGTGCCATTCAGGATTTTCGATCCGGCAAGCGCGAAAGCTGCCTGATGTCAATCCCTCGTTCTTCTAAGATTTGGGTGCAGGTCTCTACGCACCGGTCGCAGATGTGAACTGCACCTGGGCCTGTGATAAGCATGCGCACGTCTTTTCGCGCTTTACCACAAAATGAGCAGTAGCAAGGCGGCCCAACGTAGACAGTTTTACTCACCCTGGCCGGGTCTCCTTATTACTTCACACCGTTACTTTACGCTGCCCGCGATGAGGCTATCGGCTCCGTTCTTTGATGCATCGTTGCCCGGCAGCGCGCCTGCCGTAGGTATAACCTCATCTATGATGCCGTAGTCGAGGGCCTGATATGCGTCCATGTACATGTCGCGATCAAAGTCGCGGGCGATCTTCTCTACTGTCTGGCCTGTATGCTCGGCCATAACTGTGCGAATTTTCGACTGCTGGCGCAACAGCTCACGAGCGGCGATTTCTACATCAGGTGCGGAGGCATAGCCGGTGCCACCGAGCGCAGGGTGCATGTGCACCGTAGCATTCGGTAGAGCGTACCGTTTGCCTTTGGTGCCCGCGCAGAGGAGGATCGTGCCCATTGAAGCCGCGAGGCCCACACAGATCGTGGTGATGTCAGGCCGGACGAACTGCATCGTGTCATAGATTGCCAGGCCAGCCGTTACCGAGCCGCCGGGCGACTGGATGTATATCTGGATGTCGCGCTCAGGGTCCTCGTGGTCGAGGAAGAGAAGCTGAGCAACTACGGCATTAGCCACCTGGTCATCTATGGCGGTGCCAAGGAAGATAATGCGGTCGCGCAAAAGGCGAGAGTAAATATCATATACTCGCTCGCCCCGGTTGCTGCTTTCGACTACGTAAGGGATTACAGCCTGGGGCTTAGGAGTCCAGAGTTCAGAATTTGCGTTCATTTATTTGCTCCTGTGTCGCATATTATACATGATGACTATACCGTACACAATCGGTTTTCCCCAATGAGTTTAGCAGATTGGGGCGGCAGAGTCACAGGGGATTTGTTCTCTCTCTGATATTGGAGAAGCCTTATGTAATGCAATTATACCATTAAGGCCAAACCAGGTGGATTTGTCCATCAGTTGCAGCAGCTATTTCAGACCTGCTGCGCCTTATACTTTCTCTTTCTGATGTATAACTTATACGGGGACACCTGGCGGTCGGATAATTATTTCCTCTCTACTTTTTTACGCAGCAACCATGTCGGAATCTTTGTCTCCTTTGTAGTGCTCTCGTCGTCGGTGGTCGGTAAGGTGAGTTAGTCACTCACCTTACGCACGGCTAGCGAAGCGCTAATGCTCGTTGAAAGAGAAGAGGGTACGCCAACTTGGGCTTCCAGCTTGCTCCATACCTGCATAACGTGAGTGTATAATATGCCGTATACAGATAAGCGACGTGAAACGCGTCGAATAACACGCCAGGAGAGAACAACCTTTGACTTATCAATCCGAAGAATACGAGCTGACATTTCCGCCCGATTTTATGTGGGGCGCGGCCACTACAGCTTACCAGATTGAGGGCAGCCCCCATGCTGACGGTAAAGGCGAGAGTATTTGGGACCGCTTTTGCACGCTTCCAGGCGCTATTTACAACGGCGACACGGGCGACGTGGCTTGCGACCACTACAGGCGCTGGCCTGAAGATGTCGCTCTTATGCGCGAGCTTGGCCTTAGCGCCTACCGCTTCTCTGTCTCGTGGCCGCGCGTCTTTCCTGAGGGTGGCGGGCAAATCAACCCTGCCGGCCTCGACTTCTATGACCGCCTCACTGATGCCAGCCTCGAAGCCGGGATAACCCCTTACCTCACAATTTACCACTGGGATTTACCACAGGCGCTGCAAGATCGTGGCGGCTGGGCCAACCGCGATACGGCCCAGATATTTGCCTCCTATGCTGACGCGCTCGCCCGACGCCTCAGTGATCGCATAAAGTTTTGGATCACGCACAACGAACCTGCCGTAGTAGCCTTTCACGGCAATCTCATGGGCGATCACGCTCCTGGTATCAAGGACATGCGTATAGCATATCAGGTAGCGCACAATCTCCTGCTGTCTCATGGCCTCGCCGTCGATGCGCTCCGTTCGATTATGCCTGACCTCAAGATCGGCATTAGTCTTAACCTTCATCCCTTCGACCCCGCAGGCGATTCGAATGATGATGTAGAAGCTGCGCACACTCTCGACGGCGTGCAAAATCGCTGGTTCCTGGACCCTCTCTTCTACGGGCGCTATCCAACAGACATCGTGCTGAAACTAGGCTCGTATGCGCCCACAGTTCACGACGGTGATATGGAGGTTATCTCCACACCGGTAGAGTTCCTGGGTGTTAACTATTACAACCGTTCTGTAGCACGCAGCGATCCTTCGAACCCGCCCTTCTACGCGAGCATTGTCAGCCCGAAGGGCGCTGAGTACACGGAAATGGGCTGGGAAGTTACACCTGACTCTCTACGTAAGCTGCTGATCCGTCTCCATCGCGACTACAACGCCCCGGCTTACTATATAACCGAGAACGGAGCCGCCTTCACTGATGTGCTGCAAGCAGACGGCACCGTGGACGACCCCCGCCGTGTAGCATACCTGCAAGAGCATTTGCAAGCCGCTTCTCGGGCTGTTGCGGCGGGGGTGCCCCTCAAAGGCTACTTCGTCTGGTCGCTCCTCGACAACTTCGAGTGGGCCTGGGGCTACTCCAAGCGATTCGGCATAGTCTACACCGATTACGCCACGCAACGCCGCATCCCAAAGAGCAGCGCTCTCTGGTACAGCCAACTGATAGAATCCCAAAGATCAGGAGCAGGCATTCGCTAACGAAGATCTCCTTCGATTTGTGAAAAGATTGCGATGCACTTCACAGTCCGGGGATACATCTTAACAGAGTTCAGGTGTAAGCGTTCAAGGTTGGGGTGCGGGGTGCTGGGGCATAGCCCCCTCTCCCTTCAAGGGACAAGGGCACGGGGTGAGGGTGCGTTGGGGTGAGGGCCGGTGGCGGTACGCCCGCACAGATACCTCTTGAACTTGGTTCTACCCTAAAGCTGAACAGTTACGTACAGGCGCTATAGCATTGGATGGAGGGGAAATGGCTCGTATCAATGGCGTAGATGAAGATGCGGAGGGCATCACGGGGTACACGGCGCAGCTTTTCGAGGCTCAACGCAAGAAGTACGGGAAGGTTCTAAATACCAACCTGGTCTATGCGAGACGCCCGACGATTCTGCAAGCCGTGCGCGGCATGTGGTCAGGGCTGGCGAGATCAGAAACCCTAACAGGGCGGCTGGTCTATCTGGTTGATGTGCGCGTAGCGGGGCTGGTGGGTTGCCCTTTCTGAGTGGATATAAACGCTGCCGGCGGCAGCGATCTGGGGATCACACACGACATATTCGAGGCGCTCGGTCACTACGACGCTAGCGACCTCTTCTCCACAGAGGAAAAGGCGGCCCTTGCCTACGCAGACACGATTACCCTGGAAGGGACAGTTCCCGACGACCTGTTCGCAAGGGTTCGTAGCTGTTTCGATGATGACCAGATCGTCGAACTGACAGCTACCATCGCCTGGGAGAATTGCTCCTCTCGCTTCAACAGAGCGCTTCAGATCTCCGGCTCAGGACTGTACAACGGCGGGCCTCTAAGCTGGGTTACACCATCTGACTGGTGATTAGCGGTGTGGGTGGCCGCTGCCGGGTGGGGTGACTATTCTCCTACATGAGCCTTCAGTCAGGTAGCAAAGAGAGCTAAGAGAGCACCCCGCGTTGGCGCAGGTAATGCAGGACAAGGTCCTCGAAGGGCTGGTCGGTGGTCACCCGCAGGTAGTTCATACCGCGCCTGCGGCAGAATCGCTCGATGCCACCCTGCCAGGCCTCGAACTTCTCCTTGTACAAGTCAAGTATAGAGCCATCTATTGACACTTCCTGGGTAGCCCCCGTCTCAACATCTTTGAGGCGCAAATCACCGATCAGGGCAAGCTCGGGGTGTACTTCGGCGGGCGACAGAATATGTAGCAAGTTCACGTCGTGGCCTGCTGCCTGCAACGCCGACAATCCCTCTACTCCGCCGCCCTCTACCAGGCAATCGCTCAGTACGAAAAGCAACCCCGGATATCGCGCCTGGGCTGCATACTGCCTCAGCATCAGGTCGAGGTCGGTCTCTCCGGCGGCTCGCACGCCGGCGACAAAACGCAACAGAGAAACAGCATGACCTTTGCCGCGCACGGCTGTAAAGCGTTGTAGCCCAGACTTGCTGAAGCCGGTCATACTCAGCCTGTCGAGGTTGGAGAGGGTGATATAGCCCAGGGCGGCGGCGGTGCGCTTGGCGTAGATTAGTTTATTCTGGTCGGAGGAATGGCTCGCTTGCTGGGCGACAGGACCGCGAGGTGCTTCGCGCTCAGCAGCGTCTACAGAGGCTATTGGCACGGTAAGGGTCACATCGTTTGGGTCGCCCCAGTCCATAGATTTGCTGGCGTCAATCAGGATGTGAACTGTGAGGTCTTCTTCTTCCTGAAAGAGCTTTATGAAAAGTCGCTCCATGCGGGCGTAGGCATTCCAATCAACCCGGCGCAGGTCGTCGCCGTGCGTATAGCTGCGGTAGTCAGCGAACTCCACTGATTGCCCGCGCTTGGTGCTGCGCCTCTCGCCCTTGAGCCTGCCGGCCTTGAGCTTGCGGCTGATAAGAGAAAGTCGCTCCAGCTTACGCATGAACTCCGCGTCAAAGAGTTGGCTATAAAATGGCTGTGCGCCTGTGGGTCCTGGTATCTGGCTCACAACTCTCTCCCCTCTAAGGTTGTAAATATCAGCTTCTGTAATGGAGGCTGCATGGTGATTATAAACCACTTTGCCAATAAATAGCTGCCCTCTCCAATAAAATATAAACCTCAAAGATGCCAAGGACGCCTAAGGACGCTAAGAGCACTGTTGTTTTCTGGGCGTCTTAGCGGTTCGTACATGAGGCTCCTTTAACCCTGATCTGAATACCTTACCGTGCAATACCCTTGACACCTGCACACGCATCATCTACAATCAGGCCACCTTCGCAACAGGAGAGAGTACTGTGCCTGCCAATACCCCAGGTCGCACGACCCTTACCATCAAAGAGTTGCCCCCTGATGGGCGTCCACGAGAAAAGCTAAAAGGGCTGGGCGCAGGCTCGCTTTCCGAGGCGGAGTTGCTGGCGATCATCCTGCGCGTCGGCACGCAAGGGGAAAGTGTCGTAGACCTTGCGAACCGCCTGCTGGTGACTTACGGCGGCCTCGTAGGGTTAGCACGCGTTTCTTTCACCGAGTTGTGCGAGATTCACGGCCTGGGAGAGGCCAAAGCCTGCCAGCTAAAATCGGCCCTTGAGCTTGGCCGCCGCCTCCTCCTCGCCCAACCGGAGGAAAGATTACAGGTGCGCTCCCCCGCCGACCTCGCCCCAATCCTTATACTTGAAATGGCGCCGCTAGATCAGGAGACGTTGCGCGTGGTGCTTCTTAACACCAAGAACCAGGTGATAAAGTTCACTGATGTCTACAGGGGTTCCCTCAACTCGTCGCTTGTGCGAATAGCTGAGGTCTTCAAGGAAGCAGTGCGGCTGAACGCAGCCGCTATTATCGTGGCTCACAACCACCCCAGCGGCGACCCCACACCCTCCGCAGAAGATGCGAAGGTTACAGAGCAAATTGTGGCGGCAGGCAAGCTGCTGGAGATAGAGGTGCTGGACCACCTGGTGATAGGCGAGCGCAGCTATGTAAGCCTGAGGGAACGGCGGCTAGGGTTCAGGTAAGGTGCTGTGGACGCACCCCGCCCCGACCTCTCCCCACGAGTGGGGAGGGGCTTTTCATCTTAATAATCCCCTTCCCTGAGAAAAGGAGGTCAGGGGATGGAGGTTTGATTACCACGATCTAAGAGGGGTAATGAAGCTTTCTGCAAGAAGCTACCTTGCTATTAGCGCCAGCTGCGCAATAGCTGTGCTAAGCTCTAGCCAGCTCTCCGTTCGGGTTGCGTGTGTTACGCGAGCGGCGCTGCCTGGAGGCCGACGAGTTGGACCCGTAGGCATTATGCTGCCCTGGGCGGGGTGCGTCCGAACGGCGCGAATCTTCCTGCCTGCTTTGCTGCGCTCTGGCAGGAGCAGTGGGACGAGAGGCCGGAGCAGGCTGCCCTCTGAAGCTTTCGGCTCCGGGCTGCGGGCGGCGGCGCTGCGGCTCGCGAGGAGGCCGGTTGAACTCTATGTTGCGGGCCGGAGCAGCTTTACCGTAGTCGAAACCTTCTACGGTGCGACGCTCTACTCTGTCGCCCAGCACGCGTTCTATGGAACGCACCATATCTGCATCGTCGTTCGTGATAAGGGTAAAGGCGTCACCGGTTTTAGCAGCACGGCCTGTACGACCTATGCGATGCGTATAAGCGTCTGCCGTATCAGGCACATCGTAGTTGATGACGTGAGAAATACGGGTCACGTCAATGCCACGTGCCGCAATGTCAGTTGCCACCAGTATCTGATACTTGCCGTCGCGAAAGCCGTCGAGAGCCGCTTGCCGCCGGTTCTGCGACAAATTACCTTGCAGAGAAGTAACGCTGTAGCCTGCCTGATCGAGGTTCTCTCCCAAACGCTTGGCGCGGTGCTTGGTGCGAGCAAAGATCAGCACAGACTCCGTGTCAGTATGCTTCAATAGCTCCATCAGCAGCGAGGTCTTGAGGTGTGATGCGACCGGGTAAAGGGCATGTGAAACGGTGCCTACAGGCTCGCTGCGGCCAACTTGCACAGTTACAGGATCGCGCAAAATGTCCTGGGCCAGACGGCGAATGTCAGGTGGCATAGTCGCCGAAAAGAGCAGCGTCTGGCGCGCAGAAGGAAGGTGCCGCAGAATACGGCGCACATCCGGTAAGAAGCCCATGTCGAACATGCTGTCGGCTTCGTCCAGCACAAGCACTTCCAGCTTTGATAATGTAATAGTATTCTGGGTTATATGGTCGAGGAGGCGGCCAGGGCAGGCCACAACGATCTCCACGCCGCTGCGAAGTTTCATAACCTGCGGGTGAGTGCCTACTCCGCCATAGATGGTAACGCTACGCAGCCCTGTTTGCTTGCCAAGAGCGCCGATGGCCTCGTGTGTCTGCTCGGCCAGCTCGCGTGTGGGAGCAAGAATAAGAGCACGCACCTGGCCGCGTGGGCCGTTCAGGAGGCGCTGCAAAATGGGCAGCACGAAGGCGGCGGTTTTGCCGGTGCCGGTTTGAGCCAGGCCCATGACGTCACGCCCCTGCATGACGGGTGGTATAGCCTGAAGTTGGATTGGCGTGGGCACGGTATAACCGAGCGCCTGCACGCCTGCCGCGATGCGCGGATCAAAATTGAATGAGTTGAAAGTCAATGTGAGTCCTTTACGAAAAAGCTTTGCCCTACGTCCCTGTTGGGGTATCCGCACGCGGGCAAAAACAAGCCCGGCGGATAACCGGGCTCAAACAGAAGGCATATTGCACTGGGCCTGTGTATATTATCTACTTACATAGTATAGCCGCTCCCGCAAAGAAAGTCAAGGTGGGCGCTCCCAAGCTCCACGCTAGCGTTCGGAGTTGGGGTGGAGCAATCTTCTTAGAGTAGCTGTGGAAGCGTACCCTCACCCCCAATGCACCCTCACCCCCAATGCACCCTCACCCCCAATGCACCCTCACCCCCAACCCCCTCTTCCATGAAGGGAGAGGGGGCTTTAATCACCCTTGTAACCCCGTCAGGGGCAGGCCC
>JADMIH010000337.1 GCA_015478675.1 Chloroflexota bacterium
CGCACCCGCGCAGGATACCTCTTGAAGATTGCTCAACCCCAACTCTGAACACTTATTTTGGCGGAATAGTTTGACAGCCTGCCAACCTTCTGCGACAATCCTCTTATGGAAGCCGCCCCCGAACGCACCACAAACACCAGGCGTCTATTCCGCTATCTTTCGGTAGCTCTCCTCATTTATGGAGCAGTGGGCGTGGCAGTGCAACTGCGCTTGCTGCCCTTTGTCACCCAGGGTGTATTGGGGTGGGTCGGCCTTCCTGATCCTGCTACTGCTCCTATTCGACCTGCCTGGCTCGATTTGCTACAGACCCACTATGATGCCCTACCCTGGCTGCCCGTCGCTGCCTGGCTGGTGGGCGTGGGGCTGCTTGTGGGGCTTCGTAGAAAATCACAGTTGGGAGCTACTGCCGAAAGTGACCAATGGGCGGGCGAGCCGCAGGCTCGCTGGCTGATTGCTGCTGTGCTGATATTGCTTTTGCTGCTGGGTGGCTATGTCCGCATGGTGCAGCTCTGGCCGCAGAGCGTGGGCCTTTCGCAGCAGGTTTACGATGACGAAGGGGTCTATGCAGGCGCGTCGCAGCTATTTCTGCAAGGCATCCTTCCTTACCGCGATTATTTCTTCGCTCACCCTCCAATGGCTGCTATCTCTTATGCGCCTGCCCTGGCATATCACTTCACCGAGTGGGGCAGCCCGACATCTTTCATGATGGCTCGCTATCTCTCCGTAGCCTACAGCTTGTTGACCCTTGTCTTTCTCTTTTTCATAGGCTTGCGCCTGGTGGGATTATGGGGGGGTACGCTCGCCGGGGTTCTGTGGGCGCTGGATGGCCGCGTGGTGGAGATAAACCGCAAGGTGATGCTCGACGGCCCGATGGTGCTCCTCTCCTGTGGCGCATTACTCCTCTACCTGTGGGTCCGCCCCGCCCTGGAAGGTGGGGGCAGCGCTCGCGCCCGGAAACGCCCCTTCCTGTGGCTCGGCCTTGCGGGGGCTTGCGCGGCTCTCAGCGCCCTCACCAAGATAGCAGGAGTGGCCTGCCTGGTGGCGATCCTGGCGGACATACTGTGGCTCGGCCTGGAGAAGCGCGGTGCTGTTGGGTCCGTGCCCCCCCTACCACTCGCACGCCAGCTAGCAAGCACGATCCTGGGTGCACTGGTAGCGGGTATAATCGTGGTCGGGCCGTTCCTGCTGGCTGCGCCATCACAGTTCGTGCGTATGGTATTCTTCTTTCAACTGTTACGCCCCAGTGACGGTGTAGCCGCCGCGAGCGAGCGCCTGGCGAATGTATCGCTCAAGCTGAACGATAGCCTTACGCTGGTCTTCGCGGCCCTGGGCTTTATCGTTCTCTCAATATGGGTGTGGCGGCGCACCCTGCTTGGCCCCTGGCGAGCCGTTGTGCTTTGGGCGTTCTTCAGCCTGCTCCTCTTCACATACAGCCGCTCCTTTTACCAGCACTACTATATACAGCTTGCCGCGCCTCTCTGCTTGTTGGGCGCCGGCTTTAGCATCATCCCGCGCCTGCTCAGTGACTTCCGGGGCTTCGGGCGCGCCCGCCTGCTAACCCCGGCAACGGCTCGGTTGCTGCCATTTGCGCTGGCTGCTATCCTTACTTTACCCCTCGCGGCGGTGGAATGGCTGGATGTCACAGGCAGCAAGCCCGACCGCCTCTTTGAGATTGTGAGCCGCTATATAAATGACGCGGTCCCCCCAGGCACCCCTGTTCTCACTACTGATGAGCAATTCAACTTCCGCGCCGCACGGCCTCCGAGCCGTAACTCTACAGGCTACCTGGTAGACAGCTACGGCCATATGATCTATCTGGCGCTAGGACTGAACAACCGCAGCTGGGGAGACCTCACAAACGCCGTGCTACAGGGCCAGCACAGCGCCGATGTTTACGCAGTCCTCTATCTACCTGCTGC
>JADMIH010000111.1 GCA_015478675.1 Chloroflexota bacterium
AACTGCCTCACTACTCCTGGGAGGTAACTTCCTCAGCAGACAACTATCTGGTTAGATACAAACAAGAGAGGGAGCACCACTCGGCGCTCCCTCTTTCCAATCCTGACTGGTGCCTACTCGGTGGCAAGCTTTTTGCCTTGTCAAGCTATGCCGCTGTCATTTACAATTAGAGGTATCCATCTGAAATGGAGCGGTCTAACGCTCTGAAAAGAGAGATAAGCAAGAAGCGGTGATCAGGTGTGCCCAATCACCGGTCCCATCCTTATAATAAAGCATTGCACAACAAGGAGGTTGACGAATGCAGGAGACAATGACGACCACAGAGCCAACGTTTGAGCTAGAAATAGACGAATCCAGACATAATCTACCTGCCGCCGCGCTATATGAAGAGGCGATACGCAATCGCGAAGGCGCGCTTGCCGCGAGTGGGCCTCTGGTGGTCAGCACGGGGCAATATACAGGCCGCTCTCCTAAAGACAAATTTGTAGTAGTAGAACCCTCCAGCGAGAGCAAAATCGCCTGGGGCAGCGTCAACCAGAAACTAAGCGTAGAGAACTTCAACCATATACGCAGCCGTTTGCTCCACTATATACAAGATAAGAAGCTCTATGTGCAGGACCTCTTCGTGGGGGCCGACCCTGATTACAGGCTCTGTGTGCGTGTCGTCACTGAGACAGCCTGGGCGAATCTCTTCGCCCGCAACCTCTTCGTAAGACCAGCCGCTGAGGAGCTTGCCACTTTCAAACCCGACTTTATGGTTGTAGATGTGCCCTCTTTCCACGCCGACCCCGCCACCGAAGGCACGCGCTCAGAGACCTTTATAGTCCTCAATCTCGGTGAAAGCCTTATAATGGTGGGGGGCACCGAGTATGCGGGCGAGATAAAGAAATCGATGTTCGGCGTGATGAACTATGTGCTTCCAGAGCGCGGCGTGCTCCCGATGCACTGTTCTGCCAACATCGGGCCTGACGGCGATACCGCGCTCTTCTTTGGCCTCTCCGGCACAGGCAAAACTACCCTCTCCGCAGACCCACGCCGCACCCTGATAGGCGATGACGAGCACGGCTGGAGCGATCACGGCGTCTTCAATTTCGAAGGTGGCTGCTACGCCAAAGTGATCAAGCTATCCCAACAGGCCGAGCCGGATATCTGGAATGCCTCCCACAGCTTCGGCACAATCCTCGAAAACGTAGTAATGGACCCGGAAACCCGTCTCCTTGACCTGGATAGCGCCAGGCTAACCGAAAACACTCGCTCGGCCTACCCGATAAACTTTATCGCAAACGCCTCTCCTACAGGGATGGGTGGGCACCCAACGAACATCATGATGCTAACTGCCGATGCCTTTGGTGTGATGCCCCCGATAGCTCGCCTCACCCCTGAGCAGGCAAGGTACTATTTCCTTTCCGGCTATACGGCCAAACTGGCAGGCACAGAGCGCGGAGTCACCGAGCCTGAGCCAAACTTTAGCGCCTGCTTTGCTTCCCCCTTCTTGCCGCTGCCTCCTATGACCTACTCGCGGATGCTCGGTGAAAAGGTCCAGGAGCACGGCTCGCACGTCTGGCTGGTAAACACAGGCTGGACGGGCGGGCCATATGGCACAGGTAAGAGGATGAGCATCGCCTACACACGCGCGATGGTAAGCGCGGCGCTGAACGGCTCACTTGCGAAGGTAGAAACCAGGCCGGACCCAACCTTTGGTATAGGCGTGCCTGTAAGATGCCCCGGGGTGCCTGACGAAGTGCTGTCGCCGCGCAACACCTGGAGCGACAAAGATGCCTACGATGCCGCTGCCGCCAACCTCGCCAAACGTTTTCAGGAGAACTTCGCCAGATTCGCCGACCAGGTTCCCGCCGAAGTTCGCGATGCCGGGCCACACGTAAGCTAACTCCGCGTGGTGCTGCACCAGGTGATATAATCAACATATGTCTCAATGGACAGGTGCTGTGCTCATAGGGGCTGCCCTCTTATTGATTGCGTTGGCGCTTGTGCTGTGGCGCTGGTCGGGTAGAGAGCGTAGAGAGAGCGGACTACCTGGCGGAGACATCGTGCAGTCGGATGTAGATAGCCAAACGAGGGGCAAGCCGCTTTACTCAGCGCGCTACGCCCTCACCGGCACACCCGATTATATCATTGAGACTTCACGCGGGCTGGTGCCTGTAGAGGTAAAGCCTGCGCGCGACGAAGCGGAACCCCACGAATCTCATCTGCTTCAGGTGCTCGCCTATTGCCTTTTGCTCGAAGAAAGCGGAGGGACGCGCCCACCTTATGGCCTACTGCGTTACGCCAGCGATACTTTCAAAGTGGATTACAACAAGGAAACGCGCGCGTACATTATTGGCGTGATGCAAGAGATGAGAGAGGCCGCCAAGCAGAGCGCGGTGCATCGCAGCCACGAAAGCGCCGGAAGGTGTAGTGCTTGCGCTTATCGCTCCATTTGCGACGAGGCGCTGTGAGCGGCGAGATAATCTACAAGCGTACCGATTGTTTGCAGGCTCTCCAGGTTCAAATCCTCAGAGGCTATATCAACGTCGAAGTCCTGCTCGATAGCGGTTAGCAATTCAAGCCCGGTCAGCGAGTCGAGCGATAGACCACCTGAAAAGAGAGGCGTATCGTCGCTGAGCCGCGCCAGGGCAGCTTTCTTTTTGCCAAGCACCCGGGCAAGCAAGGCCAGCGTCTTCAAGCGCAGATTGGGCTTTGTCATGATCTATATGCTTCGTCTGACACGTTGACGTGCAGCCATGATGGGTAGTCGGGTAAAGGCTCTGAGAGATTGCGGGCCGCCACCATCAGATCACCACTAACGCCGGCGGAGTTCAGCCCCATTTGCCGAAAGAGGAGCCTCATTGGCAGATTCTGCTCGTTTACCCGGTATAAAGCACGAAGCCGCTCCACCCCTGCCTCCTTTGCCGCGCCCATAATCCAGCGCAACAGCGCCGCCGGTATGCCCCTGCCCTCAACCCTGCACGACAGCATCACCGTCTCGGTGAGCCAGCTTCTGGGCGGCGGCTGCAAGTCAACTATCGCCGCGCCTACCATCCCGTAGTCGCCAAAGCGATCAGTAAGGTGGGCGGTTGGAAGCAGCCAGCGCTCATCAGTTATTCTGGCGCTTATCTCGCTAACTGTATATTTGCGCCCGGTCGAGTTAAGCTGGTGTGTGCGCTCAGTCAGCTCGAAAATCCGCTCAAGGTCAGCTCCCGTTGCGGGTGCTATACGCAGGCGCATATTACAAGATTGTAGGAACCCTTCACGGCTGCCGCCAAATGACGCTTCGGCAGCTTTGCGCGTCTCCTCCTGTCGATACATCTCGGTGCGATTTGCCCCTTCCTTCGTCACGTATTTCCGGTCGAAGAGTGGACCGTCAATCTGCTCCTGTAGCTCATCAGGCGATAAGACTACTACCTGCGGGAGCATATAGCTTACCTCAGCGCGCTCGTACGGGCTATCGTCAACGAAGGCTAAAGCATCAGGCGATATATTCAGGCTGGCGGCTATGCTGCGCAGGGATTGGCTCTTGGGCCACCACCCCACCTGTGGCGCAACAAAGTTGCCTTCTAACTGAGGGTGAGCCACTATCCTGGGCAACATCGAGGGGTCGTTGCGACTGGCGATGCTGC
This sequence comes from Chloroflexota bacterium, assembly GCA_015478675.1. Next base: position 3,618 of record JADMIH010000111.1, read on the forward strand.
TGACTATGCCGCGCTCCCCCAGCTGCTTTATTATGTCAAGCATCCGGCGATCAGGAGCCGGTATCTCGCTCACATTGCCTTCAGCAGCGATGCCCGCCCAGAGGGTGTTGTCGAGGTCCCACACCACACACTTAATGAGTCGGTGTGGGCTACTAGAAAGTGATCTGCCGGGGGTCATGGGGTGCGCGGCGGGAGGGGAGCAGCGTCTCCTGCGGCGGGCGTGTTGGAGTATGCAGGGCCGGTGTCGCCGCCGCGCACGATGCGTCGCACGCTGGCATGGCTAGGGTTGAGCCCTGTGCGTATCACTTCGAGCACCTTGTCGGTGTCCATGTTACCACATGTGAATACGTCAAAGGCGGCGAATCCCTCCTCCGCCCATGTATGCACCGAGACGTGCGACTCAGCCAGCAAAAGGAAGCCCGTGACCCCACACGGGCTGAACTGGTGAAAGTAGGCGTGTAGCACCGTAGCCCCGCCTGCCTGCGCCGCACGGCACATCAAATCCTTCATCGGCTCAACAGTGGCAAGCGCCGAGCCGTCCTCCACCCAGACATCATACAAAACATGGCGGTTGATCATAAATAGTGTGCCTTTCATAACCTACTGCGTGCTGCCTATTGCGTAGGGAATTATAGATGCTGTTTCTCTGTCCTGCGACGCTTACGCAATATGCAATACTCCTCACGCCTCACAACTTCCTGATCATAGTCAGGTGCTCTGCCGTAAAACCAAACTTGCGATATACCAGGCGCATGGCGACGTTGTTCACACGCACTTTGCCTGTTATCTCAGTAACACCTTTTTGGGTTGCATATTCTATGCCGTGCGCGAAGAGGATGTCGGCTATCAGGGCGCTCTCAGCCCCGTGCGCTGTGGCGAGCGAGCGGAAGGTGGCGTACGCCTGGCCCGTAAGAAAGTTGGTGTTGAGGGCTACCCACAACCAGCCTACTACACCCTTTCCGGCGTCCTCACCTACAGCAACAAACATCCCTTCGCGGTCACGCTCCAGCGCCTTCGACAGCTTTTTGCGATGCACTTCCGGGTCCACGACAGGATCATCCGGGAAGGAGATGCGGGCAATCTCAATCTCGAACTGCACAAGCGCATCCAGGTCGCCGGCCTCGGCGGGACGTATGGTGAAGCTTGCGGGATTAGCGCTCATGGCGTGTAGATCAGCTCCTACTCTGGATAGTTGCCATTCGACCCATTCTGCCCCGCACCCGTAGCTCGGCGCGAGATCAACTTGAAGTCGTGCTCGCCACAGGTGGGGCAACCGGCTTCTTTGAGGGCTTCTATGTTAGCAAAGTGTCCCGCTTGTCGCACTTGTCCCGCCGCCCCGCCGCCCACCGCCACCTGCGTGCCGCACGACGTGCAGGCGTAGAGGCGTAGCGTCGGGCGCAGCTGGCCTGTATAAATAGGCTCCGCGTAATCGCCTTCAACTATAGGTGTCGCCTCCTCACCTACGCTGAGCAGGTAAAGGTCGCTGACGCCCGCCAGAATAGTCGCGCCTGCATACTGGTTGAAGTTAGGGATGATCTGCTCGATCACAAGCCCCATCTCGGCGATAGCCTTCTGCACTGCCAGTTGTTCTGCGGGCGGGCGATGGCCGAAGTGGAGGAATATACGCCCGCCCTCCGGTTTGATTGCCTCGATAGCCCGGGATAAAAACAGGGTCAGGCCCGGCAAGCTATAAGGTGGGTCTGTGGACACTGTATCGAACTCCCCCTCAAGCTCTTCAGGCAGAGGGTGGCGCAGATCGTGGCGCACCAGGCCGATAAGCGCTCCCTCGCTCACCGCTATGTCGCGCAGGTGGCTCAAAATGCGATTGTCGCTGTCTAGGGCCACCACGCGCCGCGCCAGTTTGCCCGTTGGGGACAATGCCTTGCCCACCAGTGCCACCGCCGCGGAAACGGAGTCATCGTCTCCCAGCGCAAGCACGCTCTTGCCCGCGAGCGCGCCATGCTCGTGCATGTAGGCTACACGGCGCAGATTGGTCTCAGGCGTGCAGTGGCTCTGATCCAGCATCACATCCACACGTGGGTTATCCGCAAAATGGCGGCGTAACGCCGCAAGCAGATGCTCCCATTCCGGCCCTGAAGGGGCTACACCAGTGCCGCCGCAGGTTGGACAAACAACCGAGGCATGGGCAGAAGGAGACAATGCCCACCCCCACTCCTGGGAGATGACGCTATCCGCGTCAGCAGTGAGGCGCAAATGCGGCCCCGGCTCGACCACCCCTGCCTTCTCAAGCTCTCGGCGCAACGCCGTAACCACCGGCACAGGCAGGCGTATGATGCGAGCAAGCGCGCGAGCAGTCAGCGGCTCTGCGGCTGTATCGTGCTGGGCGCGGAAAATAGCGCGCAGAGCGTCTTCTACACCTTGCGCCCCTTCCCGTAGCTGCGCCTGCTCAGCTACAGCCTGAAGCAATTCTTTCTTGTCGGGAAATCGTCGTGACATAATTCACCTGGGATTGGACCTGCTAGACCACCGCCCCGCACTACTTATCATAACCCTTGTCAGGGGTCAACTTCCAGGACGAGAGCCGAGCGTGGTTGCAGGCTAACCTCGAGCCTGCCGCCCGCCACCGTACAGAGCGCACCTGACCAGACTTCTTTGAGCAGCGCCCCATCGGGTAAAAAATCACTCACAGGGATTCCGACCGACTCGTGGTTGTGCCCGGCGTTAAAGGTTGCCACCAGCGAGTCGCTCCCCAGCTTCCGCCCTATGGAATAAACTTGCCCCTGGCCGTACAAAGTGCGGTACTCGCCCCTTCTCAGCGCCGGGTGTGCGTGGCGTAAGCCCGTTGCCTCCTTGAAAAACTGCAACAGATCTCCATTCCACTTCTCACGGTCCCAGGGGAAAGAAGCACGACATAGAGGGTCCTTCCCACCCAACAGACCTATCTCATCACCATAGTATATACAAGGTGCGCCGGGATAAACCATCCCGAATAAAGTAGCCAGGCGCAGTGCGCTCTCATCCCCTCCTGCCATCGTCAGGTAGCGGGCGGTATCGTGGCTGTCCAGAAGGTTTAGCTGTACCTCCGTCACCGCTCCTGAGTAGAGCTTGAGCAGGGCATCTATCTCAACGGCGAACTCGGAAGCGGAGATGCTGCGTACAGGCCAGAGCGTTGAGCCGCGCACCAGCTCCGGGTCTATCTTACTTCCTATGAAGAACTCAATGCAGAGCTTGGTGTAAAGATAATTCATTACAGCGTCGTACTGGTCTCCCTGGAGCCAGTGCCGTGCGTCTTCCCATATCTCGCCCACTATGTACGCCTCCGGGTTCGCATTCTTCACACGACGGCGAAACTCCTGCCAGAAGGTGTCATCTTGTATCTCGGCGGGCACATCGAGCCGCCAGCCATCTATTCCGAAGCGAATCCAGTGCTCAGCCACTCCCAGCAAATATTCACGCACATCGGGGTTTGCCACGTTGAACTTGGGCAGAGCAGGCAATTGCCACCAGGCGTCATAGTTCGGCGGGTTACGGCTCTCGTAGGCGTTGAGGGGCCAGCCGTGCACATTGAACCAATCGAGGTAAGGTGAATACGGGCCATTCTCCAGTATATCGTTGAACTGGAAAAAGCCTCTGCTCGCGTGGTTGAAGACCCCATCCAGCACAACCTTTACGCCACGCTTATGTGCCTCATCAACAAGCGCTCGCAGCGCCTCATTGCCCCCAAGCAACGGATCAACTTGATGGTAGTCGTAAGTATGATAGCGGTGGTTGGCAGTTGACTGGAAGACCGGGTTGAAGTAGATAGCATTGACGCCAAGCTCTACAAGATAATCCAGGTGTTCAACAACCCCCAGCAGGTCGCCACCCTTGAAGCCGTGCGTGGTCGGCTGGCTCTCCCAGGCTTCCAGATTATTGGGCTTATGCACCTTGTCGCTCTTGGCGAAACGATCCGGGAAAATCTGGTAAAAAATAGCATCGCGCACCCATGCGGGCGTCTGTACTTGTATATCGCTCATATGATAAGTTGGGAATCGGGGACGAATCATGAATTGCGAATTAGGCCGCCGGTAAGCGAAACAGCAAGGGCTAACTGACCCCAACTGCTAATTCATAATTCGCCCTGTAGCTTTGCTCCTCCTCAAAGATTGCCTGCCTCCACCGCCGACTTCACCCTTGCCACCAGCATCTCTACTGCCACCCGGTTATAGCCACCCTCCGGTATGATCAGGTCAGCATAGCGTTTGCTCGGCTCTACGAACTCCAGGTGCATCGGGCGCACAGTCTTCATGTACTGCTCGATGACAGATGGCACGGAGCGCGCACGCTCTGTGCTGTCGCGCTGCAATCGCCTTATGAAGCGGATATCCGAGTCGGTGTCTACAAACACCTTTATACCGAGCAGCTCACGCAAATGGCGTTCAGTAAGGATAAGTATACCCTCTACGATCACTACCGGGCGAGGTTCAACACACTCAACTCGGCGCAAGCGTGAGTAGTTACGGAAATCGTAGATCGGACGCTCTATAGCCCGGTGAGCAATCAGGTCCGCCAAATGCTGCACTAAAAGCTCGGTCTCAAGCGCATCAGGATGATCCCAGTTGACGGAGGTGCGGTCTTCAAGAGAGAGGTGGCTGTAATCCCTGTAGTAGGCGTCGTGCGGCAAAAAAGCCGCGTTATCCGGCCCGACAGCCTCCATGAGCGCCCGTACCACTGTAGTCTTGCCTGAGCCGCTGCCTCCGGCCACGCCAATCGTAAGTGGCTGCTCCATAGCGGTATTATATCGTAGCGTGGACCCTCTGGCAAAAAGGGGCCGGGGATGTAAGCGTTCAGAGTTGGGGTGGAGCAATCTTGAAGGAGAAGCTGTGGAGGCGTACCCTTACGCACCCTTACGCCCCCTCTCCCTTCATGGGAGAGGGGGCTTTATTGCTGGGGAGTATACCTCCCATGAAGGGAGAGAGGGCTTGGGGGTGAGGGAGTGTCCACCCTTACTCTGAACACTTACGCCGGGGATTGGGAGTTAGCAGGTGATCCCTGATCCCTGGGCGGCAGCACACATTGCCGCCAGTTGGCTCTTATAGTCAGCATACGCCCGCCACAGCCGTGCTTGTTCAGCTGGGTCGTGCGCGCTCATATTGGCGCAGATCGAGGATAAGCCCACACGAAAGGCCAGGTAAGCCATTCGATAAAAGTTGAGAGTAGAGGGCGCGATTGAGCAACCGCTCGCCTTCACGAAGGCTTGCATGAGGGGGGTGGCGGCTTCGCCATGAAGGTCCCACTCGACAAGCGCGGCTGCCACGTCCCAGGCTACAGGCTGCACACCTACAGCCGTGTGGTCCCAGCTATGACTGCTGCTATCCACCTTCATTATCTGCCCGGAAGGAGTACGGAGCCACTCGTGAGGAGCCATATGGCCGTCGCCATAGCTGGGGGTGGCGGAAGCAATGAGAACCATGTCAGCAAGCGGGCGAGTAGCCTCAGCCTCGCTCTCTCCAAGCGCCTCCCAGCTGTTCCAGTAAAGGAGCTCTCGCAAGCGCACTATGCCCTCTTCTATCTCGCTTTCGGTAAGAAACGGCCCCGCCACCTGCGCGATATACCGGCCAATTGTGGCTGCCAACTGAGCGTCGCCCTCCTCCCGTTCGAGAGGAGCGCCCTCAACCCAATGTTGAGCTACGAAGCCATAGGCAACGCCCAGTGGGGCAGGCCCCCAACCGAGTCTGGCACGTTCAGCAAGCTCGGCAAGCACCCTCTCCGCAGTACTCTCTGAGCCTCCTGAGGCGCCCGCCAACCCTTCGAACTTGAAGAGCGCCTTCGCGCCGCTGCAAAGGGTGCAGAGATACTTGGGGCGCTCAAAGGGCGCGAAGGCGGGAGGCCATCTTCTGCTGTCGCGGTATAACGCTTCGCGCCATCGCCCGCCGCTAATATCTTCGACTGCCACCACAGGGTCATCCACCCCTGTCAGAGACGGCAGCGCGTGAGCCAACGCCTGGGAGAGGGGATGCCCCTCAAAGGAAAGGTCGTTCAACGTGACGACATATCTGGGGGTGGACTGCCACCAACCGCGCACTTCATCTGCGGCTGCGCTGCCAGGCTCGCGGTAGTGCGCCGGAAGGAAGCTGATCTTCGAGCGGGATAGTCCAGCCCGCACAAGAGCCGCGCCCGTCGCCGCCATAGAAGAGCCTGACATGCCCGGCCCTTCGTCCACCACCAGCGCCCACTCTGCCCCTTCAATGCTAGCAGGCGCTACTTCCACATGCCGCTCGAATGGGTGGCCCGTAGGCCGCACAGTAAAGCTTTGCGCAGCGCAACCTCCTGCCTCTAGAGCAGCAGCCACTACAGCCGCGAGGCCGGTGCCTATACTCCGTATTCCTACCACAACCACACACTGCCCAACCGCATCGGGGTGGTCGGTGCGCCAGCGCAAAGCGGCAGCGCAATATTGCTCTGGATAAAGAGCATAAAACGCAAAGCCCTCAGGCATTTTGATCTTAATCACGCGCCCCGGTGCGGAGATACCCTGCAAAGTTTGCAGCATAGCAGCAAGAGCGCCTTCCACAGGCACACCGTTGGGTGCGCTCTCCACCCCTGCCCCCCACACCGAATAAAAAGCCCTGGCTGCCTGGGCAGTTAGGGCGCGAAAGGGCGCTATGCATCTCAGTATTCCCTCAGATGATAGCCTCCCCTCCAGCGCGTCATGTACACCTTGCTCCAACTGTCCTGCTATTACGAGCTCCTTACGTAAATCGCCCAGCAGCGGCGCAGAACCGCTGTCGAGCGCGGCAACACGCGTTCGCATATGGCTAACCCAGAGGTCAGCCTCTTCTTCATGCTGTGGGTCTCCATAAACTATCATAGCAGGGACTTTTGCTATCGGTGGTCAGTCTATTAATAGCAGCGCATAACGGTAAGGTGAACTGGCCACTGACCCTCCAGTAACTGTTCAGAATAACTCATGACCCATTGGGCCACCACCAGGAATGAAAGTAGGCTGCTGAGAGCCTATTTTCAGAAGAATAGGGGTGCAAGGGGCACACCCGCACCGATACCTCTTGAACTTTGTTCTACCCCGACTCCTCTAGAAATGCGAAGGGTAGTAGTAGGGGCGGTGCAGAATCGCTCGTATTTTCATTCGTAATGGTGGCCCATAGGGTCATGGCTTACTCTGAACAGTTACACACACTCCACAACGCTTGCTTTACACGTGTTTAAGGTGTATAATGAATACTTGTGACATGAGGGTAAATAGCAATTGAGAGGCCACCGAGGGGCCTAGCCGATCCCCGCGAGCCGCGCATTCGAGGGCGCTGCTTGCAGTGATCTCACCCACTATCTTTGTAACACATCTGGGGTCATGTAGGTCGAATCTGTAGGCCCCGATTCTTATGAAATCTAAGCTTGATGTGTGGTCCACAGGCCTTGCGGCCCTGCCCACTCAGCCTTATGTACGCAGGCACAACAGAGCGACCGGGCGCGCTGCCGTCACGACAGTTGGGCGCAAAGTGTGTGGCTATGCGTATACCACAATCAGGCCCGAGCTCCCCTCCCCACAGGCTTCACAAAGTGCTTCTTACCCTTTCCTGCACTTCCCTCCCCTCCTTACCTGGCACTGTAACAACTGCTGCACGCTGCCTTGAAAACGAGGAGAGGCTCGTATGGCTCGTCCTGCGGGAATCACAACACAAGAAGAACTATCAATCGTATATTAACGTGAGCGGTCAGCGATAGTAACCCGCTCGCAATTCGAGAAGGACAAGTAAACAACAGTGGCTCACAACATAATTAACCGCCATCATACCGAGGCTAAGCCCAAGCGGATCCTGGTTCCCGTCAATGGAGCGCCAGTAGACACAGAAGCGATGAAGCTTGCCTATACCTACGCGTTAGCAAAGCAAGGCAAAGGTCGCAGCGTGAAAGTAGACGTTGTCTATGTGGTTGAAGTGCCACACGCTCTCCCCCTCAACGCCGAGCTTACCGAGGAAGTCGCAAAGGGAGAGAAAGCCCTTGACAATGCAGAATCGGTAGCGCAGGAGATGGGGCTGGAGGTCGAAGCTGCAATACTTCAGGCGAGAAGCACAGGAGCGGCTATCGTAGATATGTCGCGGGAAACCGCCGCCGAGCTTATCGTGATGGCTGTAGACTACCAGAAAAAGCTGGGGGAACTTGATATGGGGCGCACACTACCATATGTGCTTAAGAACGCCCCTTGCAGAGTGTGGATCTGCCGCGCCCCCATTCCGGGCGAATGTGAACCGGAACCGGAGAAGTAAGAGATTGAGGCGTGCTGCTTTATGCACGGCTTCAGAAAGGACCTTTGCAAGATGAAGATTGTTATCCTGGGTTGTGGGCGCGTGGGCGCGCGCCTGGCTCAACTCATGGAGGCAAGCGGCCACGACGTAAGCATCATCGACTCTGATCCCGCCGCCTTCGACCGCCTGCCAGATAACTTCAACGGCCAAACAGTATTGGGCACCGGCATTGACGTTGACGTTCTTAAATCGGCGGGTATTGCCACTGCGGATGCCTTTGCCGCCGTTACCAATTACGATAACACCAATATTATGGCCTGCGAAGTTGCCAAAGAAATATTTGGTGTAAAGCAGGTGCTGGCGCGCATCTACGACCCAGGGCGCGAGGGGATGTACCATCAGTTAGGGCTGGAAACAATCTGCCCGACTACGCTCGTATCCACCACAGCACACGATATACTCCTCTCTGCCTTCAGCCAGGTCGCGGCGGCGCAAGAAGCCCAGCAGGAAAGCGCTGGTGATGGGCAGCTAACACCCGCCGCCGCCGCCACAGTCACCCCGCCCACAATGAGCATAGGGAGCATAGGCCCGGGCCTGGCGACAAACGGCAGCGGCGAGGCCACCAAGAGCCAGCAGTCGCTGCAAGACCAGCAGGTTTCGCCTGTGCGCCATGTTGCTGTACCTGATGACGAAAGCGCTGCCGGCAACAATGGGCGTGGCATTCGCGGGCTATTCCGCCATTAGGAAGCATCGAAATCCAGGGGTGCAATCGCTGAAGGGGACGTCCTGCGACGCCCCCCTTCAGATGCAAGAAAAGCCTGATAGGAGCTATTTCTGATGTACATAATCGTGGTCGGGGGCGGGAAAGTAGGGTACTATCTCACCAAGACCCTTGTAAACGAAGGATACGAGGTGCTGCTTATAGAGAAGAGCGCCAAGAAGGTTGCCATCTATGGCGAGCGCTTCGGGTCGGTGGTGCTGGAAGGGGACGGGGCGGAAGCCAGTACCCTGGAAGCGGCTGGAGCAGGACGCGCCGATGTAGTTATTGCCGTAACGGGCGACGACGAGGATAACCTTGTGATCTGCCAGACCGCTAAGAAGATGTTTGATGTGCCGCGTACAATCGCCCGCGTGAACAACCCCAAGAACGAGGAAATATTCAAAAAGCTCGGCATTGATGTAACGGTCTCTGCTACCAATCTGATATTGAACATCATCGAGCAGGAGATACCTGAGCGCAGCCTGGTGCATCTGATGACGATCAAGCACGGCCAGATAGCCATTATCGAAGCTACCGTTGAGCCTGGCGCACAGGTCGTTGGGAAGCGGCTGTCAGAGATCAATTTCCCACCCAACGTGGTAATCTCCGCATTGCTGCGCGACGGAACCATGATAATACCAGGAGGCGACACGGCGCTCATGCCACGCGATGGGGTGATAGCCCTCACCAGCCGCGAGAGCGAGGAAGACCTCAGGCAGATGCTAATAGGCGAGTAGAGGGGGGAGTGGGCTAGTGGGCTAGTGGGCTAGTGGGCTAGTGGGCTAGTGGGCTAGTGGGCTAGTGGGC
>JADMIH010000338.1 GCA_015478675.1 Chloroflexota bacterium
TGCCGTTCGCTAAAGCTTAATTGTTGAGGAACCAGCCGATGCTGGGGGCTACTGATGGCTTGGGGTAGTATTCGCGCAGCTTGCCGATGCTGTATGGGTCCACAGGGGTGCTGTTGGCGTTGTAGAGAGCGAAGTGAAGATGCAGAATACCCACACCTACCCCTGTGTCGCCCGCCATCCCGATCACCTGGCCGCGCTTTACCCACACTGTGCGCGACTGGGAGCCGAGAGGTATACCTGCCGAGATAGAGGCCAGGTGGCCGTAATAGCTATAGTAGGTGCGGCCATTTACGCTGTGCTTGATCCATACGGCGTTACCTTGACGAGACGAGCAGTTGCCGCAAGCCTCACCGTCGGCGGCGGCAATGATCGGGAATGTGCGCCATGAACTGTTATTATTGACGCTGCCGTTGACGTAGTCTATACCGCCGTGAAAGCCGCCGCCCGAGTAATACCAGCCGGAGAGGATAGACATCCTGGCAGTTGGAGTGAAGGGTAATGTCAGGAAAGATGCCAATGCCTGCCCTGCAGGTGCATCGTAGGTGTGAGCCTGGGCTGTGAGGCTAAGGCCCGGTAGGGTTACTGCGGCCACAAGGGAGATGGCAATTGCTACAGTTGAGGGAACTGTTAGCCGCCACGTGTGGCTCGGAGAAATCGAGGAGCAGAGCTTCTCTTGTGCTTTAGATAAAAACGAAATAGTGGAACGAGATAGACGCATTAGATTTTTTACCTCCAAAGTACACAGGTAATCACAGGCCCTGCTATAGGGATTTGGGCCAACTGAGCGATTATAACCACTGTATGTGCGCAATTGATACCCTTTTCAGGCTTTTTACTGCATGCGATACTGTATCTTACGTAACTGCTGCCTGCTAACTGCGCGTTTGGAGTAGGTCCCCCGGACTAATTACGTACTCGCGCTGGGGACCCTGTACTACCATCTTCAGGATGGATGATTCGCCACCTACCGGGCGTGAGGGTGGGTCACCATTTACGGGCCTAACCGCGAAAGCTCATATAAAGGAGCCGCACATGCCCTTGCGCCGCGACCTGGTGGTACGGGTCGTGCCAGAGTAGATTATAATAAGCTACCGATTTTGAAAGGAGCCTCTTATGGCATCACAGATAGACCCCACAGTATTCGATAAAATGACTAAATTGCAGCGCATCGAAGCTGCCTTACACAACCAGCCCGTTGACCGCCCGCCCGTTTCGCTCTGGCGGCACTTCTACGAGTGCGAGCGCACGGCTGAAGACCTGGCGGGTGCGATGCTTGCCTTCCACAAGAAGTACGATTGGGACTGGATGAAGGTCAACCCACGCGCCTCTTACCACGTGGAGGGCTGGGGCGTAAAGACCAACTACGGCAACGGCGGCCCGCTCGACAAGCCGCAGGTGACTGAGTACCCCATTAAGAGCGCGGCAGACTGGGGTGCGCTCAAGCCTCTTTCTACATCAGAGGGGGTGCTGGACGAGCAGCTAGAGGTGATCGAGCGTATCTGTGAGGCGCTTGGTGGCGAGACTTACTTTATCGAGACGGTCTTCAATCCGCTCTCCATAGCTGCCGACCTGGTGCCCACCGAGCAGGATATGCTCAACTATATGCAGAATGAGCCACAGGCGGTTAAGGATGCGTTGGAGGTAATCACTGAGACGTTCATCAATTTCTCGGCGGCGTGTGTGAAGGCGGGGGCAAGCGGCATCTTCTTCGCCACAACCGAGTGGGCCAGCCGTGACCGCCTCAATGAGGAGCAGTGGGCGGAGTGGGGCACGCCTTATGACTTGCGAGTGCTCAAGGCAGTAGAGGACGCGCCTTTCAATATGCTCCACGTCTGCAAGAACAATAACCTCCTGTATACGCTGGCCGAATATCCAGTGCCTGCCATCAACTGGGCGGTAGGCTC
>JADMIH010000112.1 GCA_015478675.1 Chloroflexota bacterium
CGCTTGATTGGGATGAGCAGAAAGCCTATGTGCGAGCAGTTGACGCCGATTATTACACAGATGCGAACCTTGCGGTCACTTTAAAGGTGTTAGATATAGCATCAGGCGAAGATCGGGAGGCCGCGCGCAACTACGGCGATGTCATGGTGTCGGCGCAAGCCACTATCTACAAGAAGATAAAGCTGGGGACGCACGAGAACGTCGGCTGGGGCAAAATACACCTGCCGGAGCAAGAGCTACACACCACAGCCTACTGGTTGTGCGTGCCGCCCGTAGTGGCTGAGAATATGCCGGGCAAAGATGCGCTGCAAGCGGGGCTTGTGGGCCTGGGCAACGTAATGTCACAAATGGCCCCACTTTACCTGATGTGCGACCCCCGCGACCTGGGCGTTGTGCCACAAGTGAAGAACCCCTTTACAGGGCAGAGTACAATATTCCTGTACGACTCTTACCCTGGGGGCATTGGCTTCAGCCGAAAGCTCTTCGACATGCACACGGCGCTACTCGAAGCGGCGGGCGAATTGATTTCGGCCTGCCCATGCGAAGACGGTTGCCCGGCGTGCGTAGGCCCGGCGATGGAGATAGGCCCCGGCGGTAAGAAGCATACGCTAGAGTTGGTCAATGGTCTGCTGGTCGCAGCGACCCCAGTGCATACATAGGAGGGATCAAACGATGTTGCTACAACAAAAGAAAGCCCGAGGCCCGGTCAGGGGCTGCCTCGTTCCCCTGGCTACAGTGGTGGGCGTACTGCTCCTCTGCTTCGTGATGTGCTTTGTGATCTTTCAACTGGACCAGGCAACCCTTGCCAGCAGCAACAGCGGCAGCTCATTCTTATTCTTCGGCGGCTGATGCGCTATCGTAGTACGTAGTGTGCGTTGGGTAAGGAGGTGAGGAGAGCTACTTCTTTACCGTCTAAAGCTGGCTGTCACCCATTACACACTACACACTACACGGAGGTACAACTATGCCCGGCGCAACAGAGAGTATAAGGGTTTTGATGACACAGATGGTGCCGCAACTTGCGATTGAGCGCCTGCGCTATGCTGTTGGCAGCGAGGGCAAGCTCGACATCAACCCTGATGCCGACCACATATGGACCAAGCAGGAGCTTATAGACAAGCTGCGCGAAAGCCACTATAACGCGCTTTACTGCATGCTAACCAACCCGGTAGACAAAGAGGTGATGGACGCCGCGCCTCACCTAAAAGTAATCGCTAATATGGCAGTCGGCTACAACAACGTAGATGCAAATGAGGCGACGCGCAGAGGCATAGCTGTTACCAACACCCCCGGCGTGCTCACCGACACCACAGCCGATTTTGCCTGGGCGCTGCTCATGGCCTCAGCGCGCCGGGTAGCCGAGGCAGACCGCTTCGCACGAGAGGGGCGCTTTCACGGCTGGGGGCCTCTGATGATGGTCGGGCAGGACGTGCATGGCAAGACGCTCGGTATCATCGGCTTCGGGCGCATCGGGCGAGCAGTGGCAAAGCGCGCTGGCGGCTTCGACATGACTGTGCTCTACTACGACCAATATCCGGCAGACGTCGAGACGGAAAAGTCGCTCAACGCCCGCCTGGTCTCAATGGAAGATTTACTCGCGCAGTCGGATTACGTTACTATACATACCGACTATAACCCTGGCACCCACCACCTGATAGGCGCACCCGAAATGGCGCGTATGAAGCCAACCGCTTACCTGATCAATACAGCGAGAGGCGCTTGCGTGGACGAAGCAGCGCTCGTTGAGGCGCTCAAGGGGGGCAAGCTGGCGGGTGCAGGGTTGGACGTTTTCGAGCATGAGCCGCGGATCAACCCCGGCCTGCTAGAACTGCAAAACGTCACCCTTGCGCCGCATATCGCCTCCGCATCGCTGGAGACGCGCACTGCCATGGCATTGATGGCGGCAGATAACATCCTCGCGGTCATGCGCGGCGAGCTACCGGCCAACATGGTAAACCCCGAAGTATACGGTGCGGCGAAACAGTAGAAGGCAGGCGCCAGGAAGCTGTTCGGCTAATGAGAGCACTCTCCAGAGGTCACATCGCCCCAGCCCATCTACCGCCTCTCCCATGTTCTGGTAGTCTCTGATATACACCTCCTTTTGTCTGACCGAGCGCCATAACCGCTCAGTAAATATTCAGAGTAAGCCATGGCCCTGCGGGTCACCATTACCGATGAAAATACGAGCGATTTAGCACCCCTCTATACTACTATCCTTCGCATTTCTAGAGAAGAAGAGTTGGGGTGGAGCAACCTTCAAGGGGTATCTGTGCGGGCGTGCCACCTGCCCTCACCCGCCCTCACCCCATGCCCCCTCTCCCACAAGGGGAGAGGGGGCTTTCCCACTGGTGAGTATAAGGGGAGTAGCCAGGCCCCAAGCCTCTAATCTGAACAGGTACACCGCTCACTATGGAAGGTGATTAGGCCAGGGTTGTCCAACGCCCGCCTTCTCCCGTCCGTGCTGATCCTGATCTTTTAAGCGAGTAGACGGCCTGTGAAGCCGAAGGTTGTGCAAGCTCCCCAACTTCCCTGGTCGGAGCAGAGCAGATCTCAGATTTTACAAAGATTTTACACTACTCTCATTCCATATTAATCTAACCGCCTCAGCCGGACTATATAATTGCCTCTAGCAGCGATATTGCACTGCTCCGCAAGGTGTAAGATCACTATCTGTGCGAGTGAGCAGGCTAAAGTTCTAGAGCGCAGCTACGCAGGTAAGAGTTGCTTTTGGCACGAACTATACGCTGAAGTTGCAGGCCTGGTTAGCCGGGGCTGATGTTTCTGCGCCTACTGTATCGTTTCTACGGAAACAAGCGACAAATATAAAACGCGTTCGGGAGAACAAAAGTACGGAGGCCATATGAAAAAGATAATCATTCTGGGCAGCGCGCTGCTGCTTGCGGTTGTCATCGCCCTTTTTGTAAAGCAGCGCGTCTTCGCGGGCACCAACGCAGCAGCCACCGTGCAGACTGTGCCCGTCTCGCGTGGCAATATACAGTCTACTGTGTTGTCAAGCGCGGCGCTACAGCCCGCTGCCGACCTGAACCTCACCTTTGGGAGCGCAGGAACGCTGACTACCCTGAATGTGAAGCCAGGTGACAAAGTAACCAAGGGCCAGGCGTTGGCCGCCCTTGATCCTGGTGAGCTAAACCTGGCTGTGGTACAGGCGCAGGCTACTCTCGACTCAGCCAGGGCTAAGCTTGATAGCGTCAAAGCAGGAGCCACAAGCAGCGATATTGCTAACGCACAAGACGCTGTGCGCTCTGCTCAGGCAAAGCTGGACAGCCTCAAAGTCGGCCCAACGACTGCCGACCTTGCGAGCGCAGAGGCCGGGGTCACGGCAGCGCAAGCCAAGCTGAAAAATGTCATGGCAGGCTCGACGCCCCAGGACATCGCTAACGCCCAGTCTGCCCTCGTTTCTGCCCAGGCAAAGTTAGATAGCGTCAAAGCAGGCTCGACGCCCCAGGACATCGCTAACGCCCGTTCAGCCCTGGTTTCGGCTAAGGCCAAGCTAGTGCAGCTAAAGGCCCCGCCCACAGCGGAAGACCTGGCAAATGCGCAATCAACGCTCAAGTCAGCACAGGCTAAGCTTGACCAGTTGAAGCAGCCCGCAAGCGCAGGCGACCTCACCGCAGCCGAGTCCAGCCTCAAATCAGCGCAGGCTAAGCTCGCAGCTCTCACAGCAGGGCCAACCACAGCACAGCTTAGCGCGGCGCAACTTAAGGTGACGCAGGCGCAGACCAGCTTCGCCAAAACTCAGTCGTCGGCCTCCCTCTCCAAGCAAAGCGACGATATCAGCATGCAGCAATCGCTGAATGCCCTACAGGATGCCCAGGACGCTTACAGGGCTGTGGCCGCCGATGCGCTGGACGGCAATGGCAACTTGATTACCGTCTTCCCCAGAGAACTTGCGGGCAAGTACGGCAGCCTGCAAGGGTTGGTAGACCAGTACAACAGCAAAAAACGCGCGATGGAAGATGCGCAAGGCGCACTCAAGAAAGCGCAGCTCTCTTACGATGACTCCAGGCAGCAGGAGGCGCAGGCGGTGACAGCCGCCAAAGCGCAGCTTGACGATGCTAGTAAGCAGCTGGCAGACCTTATAGCCGGCCCAACAACCGCCGATCTCACATCGGCTCAAGCCGCAGTGGACTCAGCCCAGAATAGCCTTGATAAGTTGAAACAGGGCGCTACGCAGGCCGACCTTACGGCGGCTCAAGCCACTGTAGACCAGGCACAGAACGCCTTGAACAAGCTCAAGGAGCCACCTGTCCAGGCCGACCTTACGGCGGCTCAAGCCACTGTAGACCAGGCACAGAATAGCCTCGACAAGTTACTGGCAGGGCCAGCCGCCAGCGATGTGACCCAGGCGCAAGCTGCTGTGGATCAGGCACAGAATAACCTGGCGAAACTGAAGGCTGGCCCCACACAAGCCGACATTACCGCCGCGCAGTCGGGGGTCGCATCAGCACAAGCCAGCCTCGCTAAACTCAAAGCCCCAGCCAGCGCAGCAGATCTCGCAGCAGCGCAGGCCGCAGTCAACCAGGCGCAGAACAGCCTGGATAAGCTCAAGGCAGGGCCGTTAGCAACCGACCTGGAAACAGCACAGGCCGGAGTAGACCAGGCGCAGGCCAACCTTGAGTCGGCCAGGCTGAAGGTCACACAGGCCAACATGACTGCACCCTTCGACGGAGTAGTAGCGAGCGTGCCTGTAGCCACAGGCCAAAGCGTGAGCGCAAGTACCACCGTCGTAGAACTTGTGGATAGCAGCCTCTATCACCTTGACATGAATGTGGGCGAAGCAGACATAAGCCAGATAAAGGATGGCGAGCCCGTAGAAATAACCTTCGATGCACTCTCAGGCACGGTTTACACAGGCACAGTAACCTTTGTTGCGCCGAACGCCACCGTGTCGCAAGGTGTAGTGAACTACCTTGCTACGGTCACGCTGGACCCGAAGGCGGCAGACAGCAACTTGCGGCCTGGCATGAGCGCTACCGCGTCAGTCGTGGTAGCCGAGCGCGACAATGTGCTGATGGTGCCGAGCAGAGCGATACGCAGCCAGGGGTCACAGAAGATCGTCTATGTTGTCGGGCCTAACGCGAGCCAGATTCCGGTGCAGGTACAGACAGGCTTCACCAACGACACCTCCACTGAAATCGTGGGCAACACAGTACTGCGCGAAGGTGATAACCTTGTGGTCAACACGCCTACATCAACCACATCAACCGCAGGGCAGCCCAACAGAGGCGGCTTGATAAACCTGGGCGGCGGTGGAGGTGGATTACGTGGCGGCGCGGGCGGCGTTGACACAGGCGGGCACTAACGTGCGCCTCTACTTCAGTGCACACGCACAAGCAAAGGCTATGGGTTCCCGATGAGTAGTGTAATAGAAGTTACAGGCCTGGTAAAGAGTTACCAGATGGGCGAAGACAATATCGTGCGTGCCCTGCGCGGGGTGAGCTTCACTATCGAAGAAGGTGAGCTCGTCGCTATCATGGGACCTTCAGGCTCAGGCAAGTCCACACTTATGAACGTGCTGGGGTGCCTTGACCGTCCAACCTCCGGCTCGTATATGCTGAGCGGGCAGGAGGTCGCGACACTCAGCGACCAGGAGTTGGCAACGGTGCGGAACAGGCGGATAGGCTTCGTTTTCCAATCCTTCAACCTCTTGAGCCGCACAACCGCCCTTGAAAATGTGGAGCTGCCGTTGCTCTACGCTCGCAATGGCGCGTCGGTGTCGAGCAGTGAACGCCGCAAACGAGCAGTTGAGGCGTTGGAGTCGGTGGGCCTCGGTGACAGGCTCAAGCACAAATCGAGCCAGCTTTCGGGCGGGCAACAGCAGCGCGTGGCAATCGCCCGCGCCCTGGTGAACCACCCAAACATGATCCTCGCCGACGAGCCGACAGGCAATCTCGATAGCGTTTCCAGCGCGGAGATCATGGCAATCTTCCAGCGCCTCAACATCGAGCAAGGGATCACTGTCATCTTCGTTACGCATGAGCCTGACATAGCTGCACACACACGCCGTATACTACGTATGTTCGACGGTAATCTTGTGGAGGACGAAAGAGTGGCAAATCAGGTCGTTGTCTACAGAACACCGGAGGCTGGGCAGCAGGCAACCACCCAAGATCGATCTCAAGAGACGGTGAGCATAGGGCAAGAGGTGTTAGCATGAGCGTTATAGATGCTTTCCAGATGGCCTGGCGCAGCTTGCGGGCTAACACCTTGCGCAGCATCCTCACCATGCTCGGTGTAATCATCGGCGTAGCCGCGGTAGTGGCCCTCATGGGCATCGGGCAGGGCGCGCAAAACTCGATCACTGCCCAGGTCACCAGCACCGGCACTAACCTGTTGACTGTCTTTCCGGGGCAAACGACCCAGGGGGGCGTCCGGTCAGCCGCAGGCAGCGCATCAACCCTTACCCAGGAGGATGCCGTTGCAATAGCCGACTCGGCAAACTGCGATAGTTGCGCGATAGTAGCACCGGAATATACACGCGGCACTGTGGGCGTAGTCTACAACGATCAGAATACTAACACGCGTGCGCTGGGCGTCACACCTGAGTACGAACAGGTCCGCAATCTGCCGGTGAGCAATGGCGCATGGTTCACTCAGGGCGATGTAGCAGCAGCTGTGAACGTGGCTGTGATCGGCAGTACCGCCGCTGACACTCTTTTCCAGGGCGACGACCCTATAGGCAAAATCATACGCATCAACCGCCTCTCCTTTAAGGTAGTGGGAGTGCTTGCCTCCAAAGGCGGCACAGGCTTCAACAACGCGGATGACGCGGTGTACGTACCCATAAGTACAGCGCAGCGTAAGCTCTTTGGCACACGTCAGGGAACAGTGACTGGCAAGGCGGTAAGCGCTATCTATGTGCAGGTGGCAAATAAGGACAGCATGACGCAAGCGCAGGACCAGATCACACAACTTCTGCGCGAGCGCCATCGCCTGACCAGCGACACCAACGACTTCTCTGTGACCAACCAGGCTGACCTGTTGAGTACCCTCAATGGCGTGATCACTACGCTTACTCTTTTTCTCGGGGCTATAGCAGGCATATCTCTGCTGGTCGGCGGGATCGGCATCATGAACATCATGCTTGTCTCAGTGACGGAGCGTACACGTGAGATAGGCATTCGCAAGGCTGTGGGCGCGCAGCAAAGCGATGTACTAAGTCAATTCTTGATCGAAGCCATTACACTGAGCGTGGGCGGCGGGCTGATAGGGCTGGGCTTAGGTGTGCTCATCGCCCAACTGGTTACAATTACAGGCGTAATAACCTCATCAGTGACCCCAGCAGCGGGTGTCTTGGCGGTGCTATTCTCCGTGGCAGTAGGTCTTTTCTTCGGAATATACCCTGCCCGCAGGGCCGCCCGCCTCGACCCAATAGAAGCTCTCAGGTATGAATAACTGTCGCCTGGCTCTAGATCAGCCTGCATGCAGTATGTAACACCCACTAATCTTAAGAAAGGAATCAAAATATGAAACGCATAGTAATCACTATTGTATCGCTGGTGCTCCTCGTCGTGGTGGCAGGTGCTGCATTTTGGGCCGGGACTAACGTGGGCCATGCTCAGGCACAGGCACAGCAGAATGACGTCAACAGCTTCCTTGCTAGCAGAGGGGTAGATACCAGCGGCACAGGCGGAGCCGGGGCTACCGGAGGGTCGGGGACCGGAACTGGAGCCTTCGGTGGTCGCGGCGGCGCGGGCTTTGCAAATCGAGGCGCAACAGGCACCATAACCAAGATCGAGGGCAACGTCATAACGATCACAGATAGTCAAGGCCAAACCCTGACAGTCAACATCACCGATAACACGCCCATCGTCAAGAGTGTGTTGGGCGCTAAGAGCGATCTGGTAGTGGGTGGCCGTATCCTGGCGGCGGGTACCCGGTCGGGCAATAATGTCGCCGCCCAGGGCATCCAGATCACCGACCAGCCAAATGGTACAGGGAGCCTCTTCGGTAGAGGCAACGGGGCAAGCCACACACCTTCGCCTGCAACCACAGCCACCCCGGGCCAGTAGAGAGTAAGGGCAAGGCCCTGCCCGCCTCACACGTAGAGGCTTTCTCCTTCACAAAGACAAAGACAAATACAACAGCAGGCTTGTGCCGCTGTTGTATTTGTCTTTGTTCTCTTCCGCACTTTTACAAAGAATTTACAACCTTGTTACCAGTAGCTAACCATAATGAACGAACACCCATGTATACTATTTATAACTGAGACTCGCGTGGACGGCTAACAAAGCTACCACCGGCATCCGGCGTGGAAAGGAAAGACAACCTATGGCACAGACCGACCGGCACCTGATAGCGCACCTGCTGAGGCGGGCGGGCTTCGGCAGCAACGCCGCCGATATTGATGCGTACGCTGCCCTCAGCTATGAAGACGCTGTAAACAGCCTTGTCAACTATGAACAGGTAGACGACACCGGCGTAGAAGACGCTCTCCAGCAGATGCGCAGCGCCGCTCCCGCCTCTACCAACGACAAACGTCCTCAGTATGGCAATCCTCAGCTTGAGGTAGCCACCTGGCTGACGCGCATGCTCCTCAGCAAGCGCCCTCTGCAAGAGAAGATGGCGCTCTTCTGGCATGGACATTTCGTCTCTTCCATTGTTGATGTGAAGAGCGCAAACCTCATGGCAAAGCAAAATGCGCTCTACCGCGCTAATGCTCTCACCCAGGACTTCAAAGTCTTCACCAAAGAGGTTTCCCGCGACCCCGCTATGCTGATCTATCTGAACAACAACACCAACCGCAAAGACGCACCCAACGAAAACTGGGCGCGAGAGTTGATGGAGTTGTTCACCCTCGGTATCGGCAACTATACAGAAACAGATGTGAAAGAGGGAGCGCGTGCCTTCACCGGTTGGACAGTCACCAAAGAAGGTAACGCTCTTTTCAGAGCCAATCTACACGACAGCGGCCAGAAGACCTTCCTGGGAGTCACAGGCAACCTCAGCGGTGATGACGCTGTGGATATTATATTCAAGCAGCCCGCGCACCCAGTCTTCATGGCACGCAAGCTCTTCCGCTTCTTCGTCTACGATGACCCGGACGATGCCACAGTCAACCGCTTTGCCGATATATATACAAAGAGCAACTTTAGCATCAAAGAGCTTGTGAAACAGATATTGCTCTCACCTGAGTTCCGCTCCACCAAAGCATATTACTCGCTTGTGAAAAGCCCTGCGGAGTTCACGATTGGGGCCATGCGCGCGCTCTCAGCAGAAATCTACGACCTCAAATCGTGGCAGGGGATCTCGGCAGCCCTGGCAGCTATGGGCCAGCAGATTTATGCCCCACCCAATGTGGGCGGCTGGCCGGGCAACAGAACCTGGGTGAACACCAGCGCCTACTACAGCCGTGCTAACCTCGCCAGGGAACTGGTCAGTATTGACAGCGACTACACTATTGACCCAACAGAGATAGCCAACGCAGCAGGCGCTAACACGCCCCAGGCAGCGGTTGATTACTTCCTTGAACTCCTGCTCCAGACAAATGTGCCCGCTGACTACCGTGGCACACTGCTGAGCTATGCAGGCAACTTTACTGATGCAAAGACCACCGATGGCAAGCTGAGAGGCCTCGTCAGGCTCATTATGTCAACCCCAGTCTACCAGATGAACTAGAGCGTATTGCGTAAACAGGCATTAGAGCCGGCTCTTTAGCCTTCTACCTTCACAGTGATTCATTGCGCACTACGTATTACGAGTCAGGAGAAATACCAATGAGCATTACACGTCGCGACTTTACAAAGGGCGGGCTGGCGGTCGCCGCCCTCGGGTTGGTTGCCCCGGCATTTCTGGTAAAGAGCGCATATACTCTGACCCCAGCCACCAGCCGCGGTGGAGACAGAGCGGGCAATGATCTCCTGGCTGGAGCCACGCCCACCGGCACGGCTTCCGCCACGCCTTCCGCCAACGGCAACCTCAAGAAGAATGTGCTGGTTGTAGTGCAGCTTTCCGGCGGCAACGATGGCCTGGGCACAGTCATCCCCTATACAAATAAAGCCTACTTCGGCGCTCGCCCCGCTCTTGCTCCAAAGCCGGAGGAAGTGCTCAAGCTGAACAGCACGATGGGCCTTCACCCTTCGCTCAAAGGCTTACAAAGCCTCTACAATAACGGCCACCTCGCTGTGGTGCAAGGGGTAGGCTATCCTAACCCCAACCGCTCGCACTTTCGCTCGATGGAGATCTGGCAGACAGGCCGCCCTGACGTAAAGGAGCCAACAGGCTGGCTGGGGCGCTACCTTGAGGCTAACGACGATGACGAGGCTAACACATTGCGTGCTATCAACGTCGGCAATCTGCTGCCGCGCACTCTTTATACAGAGACAACGCTGGTGCCATCTATCACGAACCTGGAAGCTTACCAATTCCGCACCGATGGCCGATACCTGGGCGACCCTACAGCGCAGATAGACGCGATCCACCAGCTTTGCGATCACACGATTCACGGCCCCTTCGAGGAGTATGTGAGCCAGGCGGCTCTAGACGCTTTTACAAGCTCCGATGCACTCAAAGCGGCTGTAGGCCGCTACCAATCAAGCGTACAGTATGGCAATAACCCCTTCGCTGAAGGGATGAAGCTGATCGCCCAGGTGATCGCTGCCGACCTCGGCACCCGCATCTTCTATATCAGCCTCGGCGGCTTCGACACTCACTCGAGCCAGGCGGGGCGGCACGGCGAGCTGTTGACCATGCTCGATGAGGGCATCGCCACCTTCTACAACGACCTCGATAAGATGGGCAAATCCGACCAGGTGGCGCTGATGACCTTCTCCGAGTTCGGACGGCGTGTGCAGCAAAACGCCAGCCAGGGTACGGATCATGGCACATCATTGCCGATGTTCCTGATCGGCGCCAACATAAAAGGTGGGCTGTACGGCAACGACCCTGACCTCACAAACCTGGATAACGGCGACTTGCGGATGCAGACCGACTTCCGCTCGGTCTACGCCTCTGTGATTCGCAACTGGCTAGGGGCTGACCCCAGCAAAGTAATAGAGGGCAGCTACAGCGACATCCAATTTACCTTGACCGCAAATAAGTAATCCGCTCTCGCGTTTACCACCGCTAATGGTCCTTCGAAAGATTGATTTTAGACCGGGTAGGGAATAAATGCCCGGACCGCGACGAAAAGGAGAGAATCATGTTTGAAGGTTTACTACAGCCGACGCACCTTGCGTTGATACTTGTGCTGGTACTTGTTATCTTTGGGCCTGGCAAGCTGCCCCAGCTTGGCAAAGCGCTCGGCGAATCGGTGCGTGAGCTACGCAACACCGCCTCCGACATCACACAACAGGAACCCGCCACCAAAGCAGAATAGTGCGAACAAACAGTATCAAAAGTAGGTGTTCAGAGTAAGGCATGACCCTGTGGGCCACCATTACCGATGAAAATACGAGTGACTTAGCACCTCTCTATACTACTACCGTTCGCATTTCTAGAGGAGTTCGGGTGGAGCAATCTTCTTGGGGTATATGCGCGGGTGTATCGCCACCTGCCCTCACCCCATGCCCCCTCTCCCATGAAGGGA
Organism: Chloroflexota bacterium; assembly: GCA_015478675.1. The sequence continues at coordinate 11,549 of JADMIH010000112.1, forward strand.
GAGGGGGCTTTACTCCTGCTGAGTGTACAAGGGCCCGGCCCTTGCGCCCCTGTTCTGAACACTTACTATCAAAAGAAATAGAGCAGCTTTTGGCTGCTCTATTTCACTCATCTTTCAGGCCCTTAGCGGCGGCGGCCACTGCCTGAGGCGAGCATAACATAGTACAACAGGTTCAGCACGGAAGCGGCAAGCCCCGCCACATATGTGAAGGCCGCGGCGGTCAGCACCGATCGAGCTTGACTGTATTCCGTACGGTCCACAAGGCCAGTGTTTGTAAGCATCTGCATCGCACGTGAGCTGGCGTTCAATTCTACAGGCAGTGTAAGCAGCGCGAAGAGGGTGCCAACGGCGAACGCTCCAACGCCCAACCAGATCAGACCTGTAAACTGAAGCACCAGCCCGATTATCACAAGAATGATGCCAAACTGTGAACCAATGTTAGCAGCAGGCACAATCGCCGATCTTGCGCGCATGAGCGTATAGCCCTGGGCATCCTGAACAGCATGCCCTGCTTCGTGAGCAGCAACGCTGATCGCCGCCACCGATGCGCTACCATACACAGCGTCAGATAAGCGCAATACTTTATCGCTCGGATCGTAATGATCGTTGAGCGAAGGAGTTGAGCCGCCCGACATGCGGCCCATAGGTGATCCTGTGCGCTCGATAGATATATGGCTGAGTCCCGCGCTGTCGAGTATGCGCCGCGCTGCCTGTGCGCCTGTTATCTGTTGCATATTAGGTATCTGCGATGCCTTCTTGAAGGCATTGGTAACCCACCACTGCGCCAGCCCAGTAAGGATCAGCGTAGGCAAGAAAACGTACAGCAAATACCCTGAGTTGAACATTGGATAAAAGAACATTCTTTAATCTCCTCCAGGATCGGGCGGCACAACGGCGTGCCGCGATTATTTCTATCACACTATATTATACGCAAAAAGAAGCATAACAGTTGCGATCTCAGAGACAAGCCGGGACTGATGAGTAGTGAGTAGATTACTCCTTACTCAGTTCTCTTCGCCCTGAAAGCTCGAAAAGAGGTTGTTGAGCGACTCGGCCAGCGTCGGGTGGGCGAAGATCGCATCTTTGAGAAGGGTGTAAGGCAGCTTGCCCATGATGGCTATCTCCAGCATGGACATCAGCTCGCCACCCTCCAGCCCAAGCACAGCGCAGCCTAATATCTGGCCTGTTTCGGCGTCAACCAGCGCCTTCATGAAGCCACGCGACTCGTCTACCTCCAGGGCGCGGGCGACATTATCCATAGGCATTTTGGCTATACGCACCTGCTTGCCCTGTGCTTTGGCTTCGGCTTCGCTCAGGCCGACGCGCCCCAGCTGTGGGTCTATGTAAACGGTGTAAGGGACAAGCCGGTTGGTGATAACGTCCCCGCCTTCGAGGAGGTTTGTGCGTATAACGCGAAAATCGTCGTACGATATATGCGTGAAAGCAGGGCCGCCTTTCACATCACCGAGCGCGTATATACCCGGCACGCTTGTCTCCAAACGCTCGTTCACCTGAATATAACCCTGCTTGTCCATCTGCACGCC
>JADMIH010000339.1 GCA_015478675.1 Chloroflexota bacterium
AATTGTCAATCGGAAGAATTGTCGTAACTGTTCAGAGTAAGGGTGGAGCAATCTTCAAGTGGTAGCGCTCACCTACCCTCAACGCACCCTCACCCGCACCCCTATTCTGAACAGTTACGAATTGCTAGCTATTGGTATGTTCACAATGATGGTGGTGCCCCGCCCCGGAGATGACTCTGCCGAGAACTCCCCGCCCACAAGTGCTACTCTCTCACGCATCGACGAGAGGCCGGTGGAAGTGTGCCGGGCAAAGGCCTCTGCAACGTCGAAACCCTTGCCCTGATCTTCTATTACCGCCGTGACCTGCCCATCGGAGAAGAGTTGCAGCGTCACCTGCCTGGACTCCGAGTGGCGCGCCACGTTGGTGAGCGCTTCCTGCACTACCCTGTAGACCGCTGTCTCCACGTCTGTAGGCAAGCGCCCCTCCAGCCCCATGTGGTGGAAGCTGACCTCGATGCCGGTTTGCGTCTGGTAGCGTTGCACATACCAGAGAAGCGCATGCAAGAGGCCCAGGTCGTCAAGCATAGTGGGCCGCAGGTCGAGAGCCAGGTTACGCACCCGCTCGGTCAGGTCGCTCAGCACTTCCAGGGAGGGAGCAATCTGGCCCTCTGTGCCTTCCTGCTGCTCGGACGACGTACTCAATTTCTCAAGCATGAAGCGCAGGCCCGTGAGGTACTGGCCGATTTCATCGTGCAGCTCACGTGCAATGTGGCGCCGCTCATCCTCCTGCGCCACCAGTAACCTGCTCGATAATTTCCTGAGATCTTCAGTCCGCGACACGACATCGGCCTCTGACATATCGAGGGCGGTGTGCTGCTCCTCTACGTCGGTAGCAGCGCCATACCACTCAATGACCTTGCCGTTCTCGTCCAGCACAGGCTCGGCTCGAATGAGGAACCAGCGGTAAGAGCCGTCAGCGCCACGAATGCGGTCCTCCTGGCGTAAAGGTTGCCCCGACTCTATCGCCGCCATGAAGGTGGCCCGAGCTTGCTCGCGGTCGTCAGGGTGGATGACGTCTAGCCAGCCGTACCCTTGCGCCTCCTCCGGTTTTTGCCCTGTGTATTCCAGCCACTGCTGATTGTACCAGGTAGCCTTGCCGCCAGGGTCGTTGCGCCATAGCAAGTTGGGGGCGAGATTCGCCACTGCACGAAAGCTCTCTTCCGACACACGCAACACTTCTTCCACCCGCTTGTGCTCGGTGATACCGGTAAAGGTCATGACTACACCGCCTATCCTGTCCTCAACAGTACGATATGGCAGCACGCGCACGATGTACCACTCGCCCTCTGTAGTTTGCACTTCCCGCGTTATCTGGCTCAAGCTGCTCAACACCGATTCCGCGTCCTGCACCAGCGTATCGTAGAGCATCTTGTGGGTTATATGCATGATAGGGCGGTCGCTGTCTGTTGGTATGATGTTGAACAGGTTCGCTACGCGGGGTGTGTATCGCTTCACCCGCATCTGGCGGTCGAGGAAGATGGTGGCAACGTCGTTGGAGAAGATGAGGTTTTGGAGGTCGCTGTTGGCGTGGCTTAGATCTTCTATCTTGATTTTTAGCGCCTGGTTCACCCCCAGGAGCTCCTCGTTGACGGCCTGCATCTCTTCGAGGGGCGCCAAACCCCCAGCGGAAGCCCCGATGCCCACCACGAGTAAATCACTCCCAGTCTTCGGTGCCTTCGGCGACTTCCTGGCTTCCCCCCTTTTCCCCACTTTTTCGGGCCTCACAACTCTACCGGCCTGTGTCTCCTTGCCGTCCCCACCTTCGCTGATAGAGGAGTCCGCGACGCCATCCTGGGCATTAGTTTCCATGTCTGCTGTATCTTCCTTCTATATCTCTTAGAGCCTGTTTAACAACATTGACAGGAGGGGGAGGAATGAGGTAGAGAATCAGTA
>JADMIH010000340.1 GCA_015478675.1 Chloroflexota bacterium
TTCAACTCTTCATCGGTCCTCCCCTCATGCCTGCCCTCCCAGGCTGAGTAGTTACCTTCGAAAAAGCTTACCTGGAGATGATGCAACGGTTGCTCGAGGACAAAGGGCAAGTGGTATTCTACGGGCCGCCGGGGACGGGGAAGACATACGTAGCCCAGGAGTTGGCCGAGTATTTTGCAGGAGAAGAGGGGACGGTGGAGATCGTTCAGTTCCACCCTTCATATGCGTACGAGGACTTCGTTGAGGGTTACAGGCCAGACCCGGACGGTGGGCAGGGATTTGTGCTGGTTCCAGGGCCACTGAAGCGTATCGCTGAGGCAGCGGAAACGAAGCCCAATGCCCGGCATGTCCTCATCATTGATGAAATAAACAGGGGTAATGTGGCGAAGGTGTTCGGAGAGCTTTACTTCTTGCTGGAGTACCGGGAGAAGGGAGTTACTTTGCAGTATGCTAAGAAGCCGTACGAACCGTTCTCGCTGCCGAAGAACCTGTGGGTAATCGGAACAATGAACACAGCGGACAGGTCCATCGCGCTCATTGACGCGGCGCTGCGGCGTAGGTTTTACTTCGTGCCGTTCTTTCCCGATGAAGCGCCTGTGAACGATGTGCTCAGGAAATGGCTTCAAAAAGAGAAGCCGGAGATGCTGTGGGTGGCAGATGTAGTGGACGAAGCTAACAGGCGGATGGAGAGCCGGCACGCCGCAATCGGACCGAGCTACTTCATGAGGGACAATCTATCCGACGAGTGGATGGGAATTATCTGGGCGCATGCTATTTTGCCTTACCTGGCCGAGAGGTTCTACGGGGATGAGGACAGCTTGAAGCAATACGACTTAGGAACGCTAAAGGGAGCGTCGGCCACCAAAGGGTCAAGCAGCCCGGCCGTGAGTGACACGGCGGTGAGCGGAGAGAATGATACGCACGCTGACACTATTTGAATACCAGACGACAAAAGGGTGCGAGCTGACCGCGAAGGAGAGGGACGCTCTGCTCGCGCTTGCACCCAAGATCGCCATAGCACCGGCAGCTGGACGCGATGGCGAGTACGACATTACGCCAACTTCATGGGTGGGAGCGATCAACCTGGAGACCCTGGCGATCGAAATACGTCCAAAGCTGCCTGTGAGCAGGGTGCTCTTCCTGCTCGCCTACGCAATGAACTCAGCGCACTGGCAAGAGAGTGACTTCGACTTTGAGGAAGAGGACATGGTGCTGGAAGGGATAGTGCCGGGGTTTGCGGCCCAGGTGAGAAAGGCGGTGTACCTCGGAGTGCTGCAAGGGTACCGGACGGAGGAGGAAGCGCTTATGACATTGAGGGGGAGGGTGCGGTTTGACGACCAGATTAAGAACAGATTCGGCAGGTTTCCTCCTGCGGAAGTGCGGTATGATGAGTTTACGGATGACATAGAAGAGAACAGGCTAATCAAGGCAGCGCTCAGCAGGCTGGGGAGGATGAGGATCAGATCAGAGCGCTGGCGGAGGGCGCTGAGCGCGTTCGATCTGCTGCTTCAGCCTGTGACTCTAGTGGAGTACGATCCGTCGGCTCTACCAGAGATCCTGTATACGAGGCTGAACGAACGATACCGGCCAGCCGTGGAGCTGGCGAAGCTGATACTGAAAGCTACCTCCTTTGAGCTGAAGCACGGCGCTGTTCGGGCTACATCGTTTCTGGTGGACATGAACGAAGTGTTCGAAGACTTCGTGGTTATCGCACTCAGGGAGGCGTTAGGACTGAGCGAGAGTGCGTTCCCGCAAGGAGCAAGAGGGAAACACCTCACACTTGATAAGGCCGGGTGGGTGGACTTAAGGCCGGACATCTCCTGGTGGGAAGAGAGCCGGTGCCTGTTCGTGGGAGACATAAAGTACAAGAGAATAAATGTCGAGGGTATTAA
>JADMIH010000113.1 GCA_015478675.1 Chloroflexota bacterium
CCCTGGAGTGTGGTTAACGGAGTGTGTTCAACGCTTGTCATCAGATCCTGATGCAGGGCGGCGCGGAGTTCTTCACGGTTCAGCGACGGTAGTTCGCCTGAAGTGTATCGCGACAGCCATGAGGCATTCGCTTTCAGCGCATCGTCAAATGCATCCAGGTACTCGTCCTCGATAGATTTCCGTGTAATTCTGGCCCACACAGCCTTAAGAGCGTCGTAGCCAGCATTGCCAGCAATTCCCTGCAACAAATATGTGTTTAGTAGGCCAAGCAGACTCATATTGCTATTCACTCTTTTCCGATGATTCTGGTTATCATTGGACCACCTGAGATCACCTGACAATCTGACGTCAATCCAAGGCAGCTTGTAAGATATTAAGGTGCTTGTCTCTGTTCAGCTAGTCTGCCTCACAATCCCTGAATCTCTGCCGTGGGCATGAACAGGCGCATCTGTTGACTGGTTAACCTGCGAAAGCCATAACGTTCGTAGAAACGGACAGCCGCCTCATCCTTTGCGTCCACCATCACGGTTACCGATCCAAGCTCTTGTGAGAGTTGGTAGCAGCGCCGTAATGCATTCGCCAGAAGGATGCCTCCCAGGCCCTGGCCCCTGTACTTCTGGTCAACGGCGAGTCTGCCGATTAGCATTGCAGGAAGGACGCGATATCGTGGCAGTTTTCGGGCGAATGTTTCGGATAGATCGGTTAGCTCTACGGAGGCTGCGCTAATCGTGTAGTAGCCAATAATTGCGCTGGACTCCGCTGTGCGGAGTACGTAGGCTCTTGCCGCGTTCTTCTTGACATCCTGACTTGCCTGGGTCGTAAGGTAAGTGTCCAGTGCCGCAACGCCACACGAAAAAACCGCTCGATCGTGCTTTTGCGGATCGAGCGCCTCGATTACGAACTGCTGGCCCTGCGTGTTGGAATCAGGCATTAGTCGGTGGTGTCCCTACGCACGCCGCACCTACCTTATCTGTTAGCTTCGGTGGGGCGGGCATGTAGGTTTGCGGCACTTTATTCGCTGCGTACTACCTGGCGGTCGTGTCGCGCGAAGGCGTCGCGCAGTGCCTCGTTGGGTTCCCTGGGGTTGAGTATAGCCTGGGCGAATGCAAGACTATCCTGAGCAGCCAATGTTATAACATTGTGCTCGCGAATTACAGATTCCGCCGCGCGTTGTGCGCTCGTAATCAAGAAATCAGATACGGAGAGACCAAGCAGCCCGGCAGCATACTGGATCATCTCTTTCTGCTCTTCAGTTAGGCGGGCTTCTACCCTATCCAATTTCCTGTCTGCACGTGGTCTAAGCTGTTGAACCATTATATTCACCCCTTTCAAACACTCGCTGCCATGTCAACTGGCCTGCTCTCGCATTGTACGGGAGAACACCGTACATGTCAAGGCTTCAGGTACTTCTTCATCCCAGGTTGGGTGAGTACTGCGATGGAACGGAAGTGCTGCGGCAAGAGATCAAGGCCCAGAGTATAATTGATGCAGAGCACTCGTGAATGTAGATCCTGCCGATCGGAGAGAAGAGGTTTTCAATAAGATCGTGAGTGAGGTGCACCGCCAGGTGCTGGCTACCTCGCCCACCGAGATGGCGTGTGTCTTATGCGATGTCGTCTCAACAGAACTCTTCGCTTATGTCATCGGGCAGACCGAGCGTATTGTTCGACGCTGGGCGCGAGGAAATATCAATGTTATCACAGAGGAAAGCACCCGCCGGAATGGGCCCCTGGCACGAGCGCCAGCCGCCTCTCTTGAGCACTTTTCCACCATTTCCCTACAAGCTGTGGCCGTGATATAATAGCCGCTAGATAAGAACATATTTTCGTGATGGAGGCACAATTATGGCAGGGAAAAGCGGTGGCAGTGGTGGAGGCAACCGGGGCGGCTCCGGTGCTGGCAGGAGCGGTGGCGGTGGTGCCAGCCGAAGCGGTAGTGGAGGCAGCCGCAGTAGTGGGGGCGGTAAAGGCCCCAGCCCTAACAAGCCGATATGGGTCGGGCACGACCAGAAAAGCGACCAGTGGCGGGCGAAGCGCGAGGATGCGGAGCGCGCCATCGCCGTAGGCGACACGAAGAAGGAAGTGGTAGACCGCGCGCGGCAGGTAGCTCGCAATACCGAGTCTGAGCTTATCATCACGCGCAAGGATGACCATACCATCCAGAGCCGCGACTCGCACGGCCACGATCCGAACCCGCCGAAGGACAAGGATTAGGGCCAGGGCACGGCCAGCGCAGCGGCGCATAGAAACGCGTGCGGATACGTTGCTCTTGTGAACGAGACGTGACCCAGCCCCTCTACCTGGAAGGCCACCAGGGGTGAAGGGTCAGCGGCTCGAGGAGAAAATGGGATGGAGGCAGAAAGGACAAGCGTAAAGGCTGTATACGACGACGATCTGGTGGCGCTCTTGCGTGCGCTCGATGTATACGGCGATTTCACGGCCCATCGGCTCAGGTGTGCGTTCTGCCGGGACACGATCACGTGGGACAACCTGTACGCGCTATACCCAGACAGCGGGGCAGTGAAGTGCTGCTGCTCCAAGCCGGATTGCGTGGAGGGGTTGCTAGCAAAGAGAAGTGAAAAGGCACACTAGATGGATGAGGCTCTGAAGGCCATCGGGTTAGCCATAGGCGTCGGCGCGGGGATCAGCGGCTGGGCGCTGCTCGTTTACGTGGTTATAACGATATTCAAGAACCCCGACAAAGTAGACTTGTGGCGTGCCCTGTTCTACCGAATGCTGATGGCCTTCGGCAGTATGTTCAAGTCGGCGCACAAGCAGTATGTACGCTACGATCTACAAGGCCGGGTGAACGAGTTTGCGAGGGCGCTCTCCAAGGAGGCCCCCTACCTTGCCACGACCAAGGTCAAGGTGGAGTACGTAGGGACGGAAACGACCAGGGAGAGCTTTCTGAAAGACGATGAGGTTATCCTGCGGTTGCGGAGCAATGACCGCAACGAGCGTAACTTCGTGCACGGGGCGTGCCTGATCACGGCGGCCTGCCTGCTCCACAAGACAAGGCGCTACATGGCGAAGACACAGCGCGAGGCAGTGGAGCTATATGTCGTGACAAAGCTGCTCCAGCGGGAAAAGCCGAGCGTCGTGAACATCTACCTGGAGGAGTACCTGCACCCGAAGTGGGGCGATGGCAACACAAAGATAGCCAAGCATTATGCCGCGTATGACCGGCTCGATAAGGGCGCGCTGTTCTTCCCCGTTTTCCTGCGGGAGCTGGACTTTCTAGGGAACAAGGTTTTCGGTGGGCCTAGAAAGGGACAAATACAGGCTGAGATCAGTGCACTTATCGAGTTTCTGGATAAGGTGGCGCAGCGTAAGGTGGGCGATGAGGGTGACCTGGAGTTTAACCGCGAGTACTGCCGGGTAGGCATAGTTATCGTGGGCCGGAGCGCGAAAATAGCGGCGAGCGGGGCAAAGGCGTGGGTGAAGTATATCCGCAACAACTTGGAGCCTCACCATACTGAAACCATCTACCTAGTGGGGGCACCCGAGAACAAGGGCGTGATAGACGAGGTGTGCGATGCGTTTGACGGCACCTACGAACGCTACCACTCGAGCATCCACGACATAGAGATGAAGGCCAGCGACGGCACGCTCCTCAAGCGGAAGCGTTATATAGTTATCCTGCGAGTGCACGGCATCAATGTATACCAGTCGGCGGCATAAGCCCGGACAACGATTTCTCGCCAACCACCGGGACCGCTAGGTCGCGTAGCCTGCATAGCCTATCGTAAGCCCCGGCTGTGGCATCTGCGGCCTCACGACATTGGGCTCCCGCGTAATGACCATGGTGACGGCAGGTTCGGATGATGAGGAGAACCTGCTCGCGAGTTTTGCTGACCTCGACGATGAAGAAGCTCTGACTGTTGCTATTCGGCGTGCATCGCAGTTGGCGATAGCTACGGACAATAGAAATGCGCTCGGCTTGTTCTGTAGAGTGCGCCACACATTGAGCTGATCTCAACCCTCGAGATGGTGAAGTATTAGGCAGAGAACACAGGCAGGAGTGACCCGGACCCTACACCGCTGTTGCCGCCTCCATCACAACCCCTTACGAAATTATAGCATGGCGGAGTGCCAGAAGTGCAACGGCGTGAGATCAAGACCCGAAGTATAATTGAGCATACCCTCGTATGAACAAAAATGCTGCCAACCGGAGAGAAGAGGATTTCGCTCAGATTGTGAGTGAGGTCCGCAGCCATGTTGAACTTACTCCGCCGTGGGAGATGGCGCGCGCCCTCTGCAATTCAGTTCCGACAGAGCTCCTCGCATATATAACAGACAAGAGCGAGAGGACTGTACACCGTTGGGCAAGTGGGGATGTCGCTGACATGGCGCAGGAGAGCGAGCGCCGTCTGGCAGCAGCCTACGAGATCTTGGAGCTTATAGACCGCTTTGAGGCACCTGGCGTTGCTGCGACGTGGTTTACATGCAACGAGCCGCAGTTGGATTTCGTGATGCCTGCCACATCGCTGCGAGAAGGCCGGTCGGAGGAAACCCTGGCTGCTGCGCGCCACTTTGTCGCCGTCGGCTAACGCAGGTTCATGGTCGTGGCGGGCAATTTGTGTGCTACCGAGAGTTGACGGACGATCGGGGAGGCAGGGAGACCGACAATCGTGAATGAGAACGCCCATTTGTTGGACAGAATAAGCATCGATACGAAGCGATGTGGAGGGCGACCGTGTATTCAGGGCATGAGCATCCGTGTAACTGATATCCTTGAGTTATACGCCGCCAGTCTGAGTGCAGAGCAGATCCTAGAAGAGATGCCTGACCTGGTAGAGGAGGACCTCCAAGCTGCCCTGACGTATGCTGCCCGCAAGCTGGATTAGCCCCTATGTCCCTGTGTCTGACCACATGCGTTGAACAGCTCGCTTCCGAGGGCAGCTTTTTGACTTCAGCTATTCAATTACCAGGCCCAGGTATTCCGCCGCCCGCTTGATATGCGGAGCCAAGGGGCACGTGTCATCCAGCGAGAGGTCAACATCATGGCCGGGATTGTGGTGACCATCTACTCTCTTATCGAACAATGCCCAGCACGGGTAATCATACGTCCCATCGCCATGCCTGGACGAATAGTAAATTCCTGCCACTACCTTGCCAGGTGGCTGCCCGGGCAATCCAATCCCGCCAGGCTCCGTACGTTCCCAGATATGGCGTGCAACTTCCTGGGTTAGCCTTCTGTTCGGGCCCCGGAAGATCAGTGGATCCACGTCTGAGTAGCCCGCGGCTGCTATCCAGTGAGCTATGAACCTATCTTCGCTCAAAGCGTTCGCAGTCTGGTGAGAAGACACATCTACAAACACCAGGTCCTTGTTGAGCGAAGTAAACGAAGCTTTACGCGTACTGCACCAATCTTCGTCCATGACGCCTTTGTCGGCCTGGTTTGACCGTCTGGCCAATGATCTGTTTCTCAACTTCCTGGGCTTGGGACGGAGGTAGGCGGCAGTCTCACATACAGCCCCCTCTGGGCCACTGGCAGCGTAAATCATCCTGAACATGTCGTCATCCGGGATCGGTGGGTTGTGCAACCTACCCGGATCGTCAAATCGATCGCCGAACGTTCCATCAGGTCGTCTCTTGGGGTGGTTCCAATCCTTCGGTATCCATAAGTTGAAGCCCCTTTTGCCAACCCTTACGATCGGGTCGGGGGGTGCCTCAATGAATACGTAGTCTGTATAAGGAGCGGCAACATACCTGGACACTTATGCACCTTTATGCACCTTTATGCACCGTCCAGGGCATAAGAGGCCGCAGCTCTGATGACCCAATCATATGACTTTCCTTCTCGCAAGAAATCTGCGGGGGCATCTCCATCGAGCACCGAGTTTTCGTTGGCAAACCACCTGAGGATTACTCTTGGCTTCTCTGACACCAGTAATGCACGCACGGCAGCGAGAGCTACGCGCAACTTTGTCGAATCCGCCCTTTGTACTTTGTGCTTACCACTCACCCAACTACGGACGGTTCGATCACTTACATCCACAATGTATCCAATAATGCCGTCGGTAAGCGTGTTCGATAGCTCCCGGACCACTTCCTCCACAGAAAGGGCTGCAACATCTCGGTAAATGGTCTGCAAATCGGGGAATGAGGTTAGAGCTTCCTCAATCTGATTGTCCAGAGTCTCAAGCCTAGTGGCATCAATAGAGGGACCCACCCTAGCTTTCGCGAAGGCTTCGGCAGAAAGTGATGTGGTCAGAATTGTCAGATACGTAGTCTCGAGCAATTTATGGAGTCTGGCTTCAACCGGTCCATAGATGGGCGCAGCTGTCTCCAGGTTCCAAACGATGAGTTGCACTACGCCTTGCACCAGTTGCTGCTGTATATCGGGAGTAATGAGTGCTTGCCAAACATCTTTACCGGACAGAGATCGCCCCCTATGCAACACCTCAAGAGCAGGATCCAATTCTACAGTGTCGAACACCAAAGCGATATCCACCACCGACGGTAGCGGCTGCTCAGCCAAGGTCTGCAGGTAGGTTTGGAAGCTCGCTGTAAAAAGATCAACTAACTCCGGTACTTGCTTAGCCGCCTGCTCCAGCGCCAACTGAGTGGCATCATCTGCAGCCTGCTCACTTCCGGATATTTCAGCTGTCGGTACAAGATCTGCAACTGGCATTTTGTGACCCCCTTGAGTGCGTAAACTGACGTTCAGGTCTATGCAACGCATTATAGCAGGTTTAGGAAGTTCTGTCAATAGTAAACTTCCTAACTTCCTACAATGTGCAGCAGAACCTAGATTTGATAGCGGCTTCAGAGGGCATCGAGCTCCTGTGTAGAGTATAGTCGGCCAAATCTCATGGCTTACAGTCGAATATTAGGCCGCACTTCTTGCACTCGATCCTGGAATAATCACTAAGCCAATCTTATAATCGCCTCCGGCCTGGATGCAAAGGGCATGCTCTAGATCACCTGAAATCCCCTGCAGAAAGGAACGAATCACCCTATACTGGTAAAGAAAGCCAATGGAAAATAACATCCTTGAGACGATAGATCCAAAGGTGTTGGGTAAGCGACTTCAGCAGGCCCGAAAGGGGCGCGGCCTGACGCAGGATGCAGCTGCTCAACTGGTGGATCTGGCGCGCACGACCCTGGCGGCTATAGAGAAGGGTGAGCGCCGAGCCAAAGCCGGCGAGCTTATCAGGTTGGCTCGTGTCTACGGCCAGCAGGTCGGCGATTTTGTGCGCCCGCGCCCTCAAACCGAAGCGTTCTCGGTGCAGTTTCGTGAGCCATCTCGTATATCTCATATAACTGAGCAAGATGAAGGGAAGGTAGGTGTGCGGAAAAGTATGGTGAGCCGCACAATGGGTGACTAACATACACGGGTCCAGGTAGAATCTCTTTGAGCTAGGAACTCAGGAGGACTACCATGAACCCGCAAGAGGTATTTTGCCCCAATCCGGCCTGTCCTGCAAGTGGGCAGATAGGCAAAGACAACATCGGAGTGCATAGCCGGGTCAAAGGGCAGTACATGTGCCACACCTGCAACACGCCGTTCTCTGCCAGAAGGGGCACACCCTTCTACCGAGTACATACACAGGCCGAAACGATAACGCTGGTGCTCAACCTGGTGGCACATGGCTGTCCTGTAGAGGCAATCGTGGCAGCGTTCGGCTTTCAGGCTCGCACTGTGCGGGGCTGGATAGAGCGGGCTGGCGCTCACTGTGAGAGGGTGCATAACCAGTTGGTGGTGCACCCTCGTGACCTGGGACAGGTGCAGGCCGATGAAATCAGGGTCAAGACCCAGAAGGGTGTGGTGTGGATGGCAATGGCCCTCATGGTGACTACCCGGCTGTGGTTGGGTGGAGTGTGTAGCCCCTCGCGTAACAGGGAGTTGATTGAGGGGGTGGTGAGTTTCATCTACAGATGCGCCTTGCCATCTCCCTTGTTGCCTTTGTTGATAGCCGTAGATGGATTGGCATCCTACGTGGGCGCGGTGCAGCGAGCCTTCCGCTCTCCGGTGTACACCGGCCACAGAGGTAGACCCCGGCTTGTACCCTGGGAAGGTGTGGTCATTGGTCAGGTGGTCAAGCAGTACGTGTGGGAGGGCGGTAAACGTGTCGGCTTGGAGGTATCGAGGCGACTGGCGCAGGGCACATGGGAGCAGCTTGGAACTCTGATAGAGAGAACGCAGGGTTGGGGCGTACTCAACACCGCCTACATCGAGAGGCTCAACGCCACTTTCCGCGCACGTCTTGCTTGCCTTACTAGGCGCACTCGCAACCTGGCGCGCAGTGCGAACACGGGCAGCCTGCATGCGGGTATGTACCTGGTGGGCACTGTCTACAACTTCTGTTGCTACCATCAAAGCTTGCTCTCCGAAAGAGGGGTGAAGCGTACCCCTGCTATGGCTGCGGGCATCACTGACCATCGCTGGTCCTTGTGGGAACTGCTGTGGTACCGAGTGCCTGAACAGGTTGCTCCTACTCCCACTGTTCGTGCTCCAGCCCCTCAACTGCGGCTCCTCTCCCGCTCACCTCAACCTCAACAGGAGTTGGCCGCGTGACCATACTTATGCGCACACCTACCGAAGGGAAGATCGCGCCATATATTGCCGAGTTTGAGGACCTGTGCCGTGACTACCTGGAGCTGGAGGAGATCACCCGGTCGCCTCTGGTTCGAAAGTATCCATCTGAGTATCCGATCGCAGGGCTGCGGCATGACTATGCGGGGGAGATGATCGCCATCCAGGAGCGGAATCGTCTTGACCTGGGGAACGGTCCCATCCCCACGGATCCAGCCTTGCGGGATGTGCTCGAGCAGGAAGTAGGGCTGCGCATCTTCTTCATGGAGCTGCCCGACCGCGTTTCGGCGCTATACCACTATGATCACACTTTGGGCGGCTGCATTGCGATCAACAGCGCACACCCTGAAGAGAGTCGCCGCTTGTCACTGGCCCATGCCTATGCACACTTCCTCGCATACCGGCTCAAGCCGGAGGTGTTGCTGAAGGGCGGCTACCGGCGAAAGCCTGAGAGCGAGCGATTTACGAATGCTTTCAGCCTCAATTTCCTCATGCCGGCCAACGGTCTGGCGATGCACTTCAGTGACATTAAGCGAGCGCAGGGCAAAGTTACCGTTCTGGATTTGTGCAGGCTGGCCCATTACTATGGGGTCTCTATACAGGCGATCGTTTTGAGACTCGAAGGCCTGAAGCTGCTCCGGACTGGCACCTGGGGCATATTGCAGGCTCGTGGCTTCAGGGTGCGGGAGGCACAAGAGGCACAGAAGACGCAACTGCAGCCAGGGCTCGACCCGCTGCCGGAGCAACAACCACTTGAGCAACGTGAGTTATTACCCAGGCGCTACCAATATCTCGCGCTGGTGGCCCTGGAGAATGGGCTGGTATCCGAAGGGCAATTCGCGCACTTCCTGCGAGTGGACAGGATCGAAGGGCGCTGGATGGCACACAAACTTAGGCTCGAAACCCTTAGCGCCGCGATGGATAGTTCGATCATCAACACCGATCTTACGCAATCCCTGCCCCTCTAGAAGTGCTTATTGCCCAACCCTCGGGCCGTCGTCAAGGTCGGGCACAGGAAGTATCTGCTCGCGTGATCCTTCCAACAGTTGCTGGAACACCCAATCCTGGAGCCGTCCCGCGGGATTCGTAGTGCGGACATCGCAGCATCTCGCGCTTATTCGACGAATATGATATATTCGCTGTGCAGCAAATATGCCATGTTTGGCGAATAAAGAAGTGACAGAGCCAGCAGATAACCTCACATTTCTCGAAGATCTACGGGCAGCCCTGGACAACCTGCCCGGGGTCGAGATCCGCTCTGTCGAGCCGGAGCCGCTCGGTGCGAATAAGTCACCTGTTGATGTCGGTTTGCTCGCAGATATTAAAGGGAGACCGGCACTGATACTCATTGAGGTGAAGGCGCTCGTTTACCCGCGTGACGCGCGGGCCGCAGCCTGGCAGGCTAAGATGGTGAGTTACGCTGACGACAGTACGCCGACCAAACCAACCGTTCATATGATTGCTGCCCCTGCTATCTCACGGTCCAGCCGCGAGCTGCTCCGCGATGAAGGATTAGCTTACTGGGACCAATCAGGGAGCTTATACCTGGAGGTGCCCTGGGCCTTTTACTTCGTCGACCGGTCGAAGCAAGGGAAGTCAGAGAGACCAATCCGCAACATCTATCGAGGCAGCACAGCTCAGGTTCTTCATGCAATGCTCATCGAACCCGACAGGCGGTGGCATGTTCAGGAGTTAGCCGAGATCGCAGGGGTGTCGCCGTCGACGGTCCATGAGGTATTTACTTTTCTTGAGAACCAGCTATGGGCAGAGAAAGTAGGAAGCGGACCCAGCACTGTGCGTACGCTAACCAAACCGGGAGCACTGCTTGATGCGTGGGCTGGCGAGCACTCCTTGAAGCAATACAAAACCCGCCGCTTCTATCGTTGGGTACAGTCACGCGGAAAACTCAAGAGCGACACATTGAAGCTGCTGCACGATGACGGAATGGACTATGCTCTGACGCTCGCGTCCGGGGCGGAGTATGTGGCTCCTTATACGACGAGCATAGACAATCTTCATATCCTGGTACCCGAAACAGCAGACATAACCACACTTGCCGAAAGAGGGGGACTCAAGCCCGTAGAGAGCGGCGAGAATATCACATTTCTCGTATCCAGCGAGCGATCACCGTTGATGTTCAGACAGCACCTCGAGGATACCGATATCGCCGACAACATACAGCTTTACCTGGATCTGTGGGCGTGGCCCAGGCGTGGTAAGGAGCAGGCGGAGCACCTGCGCAGTTCAAAGATAGGCTACTGAAGAGGATACCGAAGAGGAGCAACAAATCCGGTCAGCAAGAAGACGGTTCCCTGAGCTATGACCCGTTTAGGACGATCTGGCACGATATGACCGGTATCCGCTGGTTGCAACCACATCTGTAGAACGCTTCCTGGGGGAGTCGAGTAGGCTCTCATCTGGTGGGAAAGGTGAAGAGTAGGATCATGACAAAAAAACTACAAATCGAGCTATCCGACGACATACACGCGGCGATGCTCGTTCTGTCTCAGGTAATGGGGCAGTCTCCCGAGGAGATGGCCGCTGAATGGGTGACGATGGCAGTAACCGCTATCACGGGCAAGCCGCTGCAGATAGCGAAGAGCATGTCCATGGGCAGCCCTTTGGGCACGCCACTCGGCAACCCCCTGGGAATGGCAATGGGGACTAGCCCGTACGATTTGCCGAGCACGAGGGGCGGAAAGCGGTCGCATGGGAAGGGTGCACTGCCCGCTCCAAATAAGGAAGCCGCCAAAGCGATCTACCAGCTAAAGGTCACCCTCAAAGAGAGTAAGCCTCCTATCTGGCGCAGGATCCAGGTGCCGGGGAGTATCACCCTGGCCAAGCTGCATCGAGTGCTGCAAGTGGTGATGGGCTGGGAGGATTACCACCTGCACCAGTACATCGTGGACGACGTCTACTACGGCACCAGAGATCCGGATTTCGAAGCCATAGGCACCGAGACGGTAAACGAGCGGGGCGTGAAGCTCTACCAGATAGCGCCCGACGTGGGCTCGCGTTTCGTCTATGAGTACGACTTCGGGGACGGCTGGCAGCACCAGATCGTGGTGGAGAAGCTACTGCCGGCCAAAGCAGGAGCGACCTACCCTGTGTGCATCGCTGGTAAGCGTGCCTGCCCGCCCGAGGATGTGGGCGGCGTGTGGGGCTATAGCGATTTTCTCCAGGTGATCCGCAACCCCTCCCACTCGGAGCGCGATGAGATGCTGGAATGGGCGGGTGGCGAGTTCGACCCTGAGGCGTTCGACCCCGACGATATCAACGATGCGTTGAAACAAGTGCGATAGAGAAGGTTCAGTCCAGGATATCCCGGCACGATCCCCGCCAGACAAGCGTTGTGGGCTCTGTGGCCTGCGCGGGTTACTCGGTAGGTTATCGGTGGAACGAGACGTCCATGTCAATGTCAATAGTGGCCCAAGCACAGGTTGTGTATCCAGGTCTACCAGCCCGTTATTATACTTTTCACCCCGAAAGTATAATAACGGGCAAGGCAATGATACCTGGGTATAACAATGTACCCTCTACAACCGTTATTTCCCGGCTGCATCTCCCAATCCCAAACCAATCCGCCCCCTACCCTTCGCTGAGGAGTGCATCCATCCTGTCGGCGGCTTCTTTCTGCAATGCCGGGATAACGTGGGAGTAAGTGTCCATGGTCAGGCTGATCTGGCTGTGGCCGAGCGCTTCCATCACCACGCGAGGGTGCACACCTTGGGCCAGCAGGAGCGATGCGCAGGTGTGGCGCAGGTCATGGAAGCGAATGTGGGGGAGGCCTGCCCTCTGCAGAGCATCCTGGAAGGAACGGAAAGCGTTTCGCGGATCTAGAGGCGTGCCAATTGTTGATGTGAAGACCAGACCGCTCTCCTTCCAGCGCTCGCCGGCGGCAAGTCTCTCTTCTAGCTGGCGAATTCGGTGGGTGCGCAACGCGTTCACGGTCACCTGAGGCATGAAGATTGTGCGGCGGCTCTTCTGGGTCTTCGGCTCGACCAGTTGGGGCTTGCCGTCAATGCGCTGCAGCGCATATCGCACCCTAAGCGTGCACTTGTCCATATCGACGTCTTCCCAGCGCAGCCCGAGCGCTTCACCCTGGCGTAATCCGAGGGCGATAGCGACCGAGTAGAGAGCTTCCAGGCGGTCGCCTCGTACCGTGGTCAGGAAAACGCGCGCCTCCTCAGGCGTAAGGGAGCGCATTTCGTAGCGGAGCGACCTCGGAGCGTCGACCAACTGCGCCACGTTGCGCGGCACGAGCGACCATTTGTATGCGCGCCCCAACGCCATCTTCAGAATAGCGTGGCAGTAGCGTACGGTACGCGGCGCTAGGCCCATTTTGAGTAGCTTGTTGAGCAAGTGCTGTATTTGCTGCGGGGTGAGTTTGCCTAGTTGGACGCGACCCAGCTCGGGCTCAATATATAAGCGGACGACCTGCGCGTAACTGTCGTACGTTTTGGGCCTCACTGTTGGGCGCACCGAATCCTCCAGCCATGTAGCAAGGAACTGCCCCAGCGTCTGCC
>JADMIH010000114.1 GCA_015478675.1 Chloroflexota bacterium
CCACCATGCGAAACGTCTACCAGAACCTGGTGGGGGCCTTTATCTACAACGCGCTAGGCATCCCAATAGCTCTGGGATTGCTATACCCCTTCATCGGACTGCTCCTTTCGCCTCTACTCGCCGCTCTCGCCATGAGCTTCAGCTCGGTAACGGTGATAAGCAACGCCAACCGGCTCAGAGGCTGGAAGCTAAAGGAAGCATAGTAACTCACGTTACGCAGATTGATGGCCCGCAGAGACCGCACGGCGGTTGAAACCGCGTGCTACGATTACAAAGTCCGCCTGCGCGGACTGCTTGCCCCAAGATCATACTTGATGGCAGGCACGATCCCTGCCTGAATAGTCCGCGCAGGCGGACTTTGTAATCGTAGCACGCGGTTTCAACCGCCGTGCGGTCTCTGCATAAGGTGAGTATTAACTCACCTTATGCAGTTGCTGCCAATCTTGTGCCTGAATCATGAGCAACGTCCTGCCCGAATCGTGCGTAACTGCGTAACGTGAGATAGTAATAACGAGTAGCGAGTTGACCTGGCGAACCTGGCGACTCGCTACTCACCACAAAACGGAAAAGTTCAGGAAACATAGGAGGTAATGAAATGAACACATCACAGATAGTTGTCACCCTGGTGGGGTTGGTTTTAATAAGCGGCATCGCCTGGTTCTTCTGGGGACCGCGCAAGGGCGGCTTCCGAGCCCCGGTCACATCGAGGGGCTACCAGGAGGCGATGGTGCTGGTGAAGGGCGGCTACACGCCCGATGTGATCGTGGTGGAGCATGGCAAGCCGGTGAGGCTCAATTTCCGCCGCGAAGAGACGGCATCGTGCTCGGAGATGGTGGTGCTCAGCGATTTCGGCAAGAGCGCGATGCTGCCACAGGGTGAGATCGTGCCCGTGGAGTTCCTGCCGGAGAAGCCTGGGGAGTACGAGTTCAGCTGCCAGATGGGTATGCTGCGCGGCAAACTGATAGTCGAGTAACGACATAAAGTAGGGCCACTCCTGGCCAGGAGTGGCCCTACGTAAGTTAGAGAGGTCGGAAATGGAACGGCAATATGATGACAGACCGCCTGGCGGCTCGGCTATTGATGCCCAGCCTACGGAAGTAGATGAACACGAACATGGGTGGCAGCACTGGGCGATGATGGCCCTTTGTTGCCTCCCGATGATAGTGCTCCTGGTGCTAGCGCTCCTCGGTGTATGGGGCGCAAGGTAGCAAAATAAGCAAGTGGAGGCTCAAGGTTCGAAGTATATGACGAGTTCTCTGAACCTCTAACTCAAGGATATGGAGGAAAAGAAATGAAATCGCAACGTGATCAGAATGTTGGAACAGCTGAGCGCTGGATACGCTTGGTCGGGGGAAGCCTGGCGGCCATTGTGGGCCTGGTCCTTCTGCTCGCCGGGCCTGCTTCGCTCCTCTGGAGTGTAGCCTATATAGCGGTTGCTCTGCTGGGCCTGGACTTTGCGGTAACCGGCATCACCGGATACTGCCCGCTCTATCGTCGTCTCGGCTGGAGCACCGCTCGTACCGGTAAACAAGGTACGTAAGCTGCGGCGCAAGGGGTAACAGCTTACAGGTTGCTGCCCTTTGTGCGTCGGCGAGACTTGAAGGCGAGCGGCGCTATTCAGTCCTATCGGCAATGGACGAAGGAGAGACTTGAAATGGACACCGCAGTGGGACTCGTGAAAACTTATCTGGAGCTGTGCGGTTACTTCGTGCTTGCAGAACTACCTGTGAGAGTGCACGACGAGGCCGGCAAGGGGTACCGCGACCTCACCGACCTGGACGTAATAGCCGTGCGCTTTCCCCACGCTCGGCACGAATACTCGGGGAGAGATGAGCGGCAACTGGAGGTGTTCCTGGGCGCTGACCCGGTGCTGGGGAGCTTCACACAGGGGCTGGACATAATAGTCGGAGAGGTGAAAGAGGGGCAAGGCCGCGTGAACCCTGCCCTGAGGCGCGCGCAAACGGTGGCGTTCGCATTGCGCCGAACGGGCAGCTGCCCAGAGGAGATGGTTGAGGAGGAAGCGCGGGCGGTAGCAGTCGAGGGGGCACGCAGCCTCGTCATGCCCGGTGGCACGTCTTGTATGGTCAGGCTGGTGGCTTTTGCAGGCCAGGGCGGGGCATCCTCAGGGGGCATACATACCGTCTCTCTTACCCACTGCATGGACTTCATACAGCAACGGCTGCTTGAGGGGCGTGACGTGCTTGCTGGCGCGCAGTTCAAGGACCCCGTGCTCGGCCTCCTCTCCCTGCAAAGCAAGCTGCTGCGTGGCAGCAATTCCCCCACCGCAACTCGGGCAACGCTTCCCCACTCCTGATGACTTCCAGCTAATCTCCTTGTTTGTTGATTCCCTCTATTCCTCAGCGACTATTCAGCAAGACCTCATATGGGGTTCAGCCAGGTCGCTTACACTCTTTATGACAGGCGTCACGCGGGCCTGAAGCGGGTGAGTGGACAACGTGGTTCCCATCCGCCCAGGCTCGCGTGGCCTTACAGGACTACCCGATGCTTAGGCACAACGATCTCGGAGAGGACAAGAGGCAGAGAAAAATGAGAGTACTTGTAGTCAATAGTGGCAGCGCCACCCTGAAGCTCGATCTGATAGAGATATGCTACGCACCGCTGGAAGGGTTGACCGCCCATAGGCTAGAGCACAATATCACCCCCTGGCAAGTGGACACCACCCCTCAGCGGGCGACGGTCTCACAGGCCATCCGGCAGTTCCTCTCCACCAGGGTCGGACAAGACAGTGGGCGCGAATCGAAAGTAGATGTCGTGGGGCACAGGATTGTCGCGGGCGGACGCCGCTTCGTGGAGCCTGCACTCCTGGACGACAACACTACCCGAGACCTGCAAGCCCTGGCCGACCTGGCCCCACTTCACAACCCCGCCGCGCTGCAAGGGATAGAAGCGGCAAAGGATACGTTGGGTCTCGATGTACCCTCGGTGGCCGTATTTGACACTGCTTTCCACAGCACCATCCCTGATATCGCAGCTACTTATGCTATCCCGCATGACCTGGTAGAGCGCCACGAGATACGCCGCTACGGCTACCACGGTATCGCCCACCACTCCATGCTGCGACGATACTCGCAGCTATCAGGCGTGCCCGAACGCGACGCCACCATTATCACCTTCCAGCTGGGGAGCGGGTGCTCCGCAGCAGCTATCCGCAACGGGCGCTCCGTCGACACCTCGATGGGTTTTACACCTATGGAAGGGCTGGTCATGGGCACGCGCTCCGGAGATGTTGACCCGGGCCTGCTGGAGTACCTGGCCCGCGAGGACGGCATGGACATAGAGCGCGTGAACGAGATGCTCAACCGGCAGTCCGGGCTGCTGGGCATATCGGGTTTGTCGGCTGATATGCGCGACGTGCTGGAGGCTTCGGCACGGGATGCGCGAGCGGCCCTGGCGGTGGAAGTCTTTTGCTACAGGGCGAAGAAATATTTGGGGTCATATCTAGCCGCGCTGGGAGGCGCACAAGCCGTCGTATTCGGCGGTGGTATAGGTGAGCACGCACCCGCCGTACGTGCCCGCATCTGCAACGAGATGGAGTGGTGCGGTCTGCGCCTCGACGCCGGTCTAAACGACGTTACGACCGAGGGGCGCATCAGCGCAAGCGATTCGAGTATCCAGGTATACATAGTGCCGGTAGACGAGGCGGCGCTGATAGCGCGCCAGGCGGCTGAGTGTGTCCTGATGTCAAACGGGGAGCCGTTGAGCAAGGTCCGGTGCGATACAAGAGCGCATGACCGCGGCACAAATTTACAGCAACCAATCGCTATCGCCTGAAGGGGCGATAGCAGGATACAAGTAACAAATCTAGGAGGCAAATACCATGTCTACCATGTCACAGACATTACTATCTGAAGTGAGCGAGCAATCCGAAGAGATTGTCAAAATGACCGAGAAAGAGATCGACGAGCGCATGGAGCAGATTCATGCATTCTGGCGCGCCGCCAACTACCTCGGCGCGGCTCAGCTATATCTGCGGGCGAACGCTCTGCTTCGCGAGCCGCTACGAGTTGAGCATATCAAGCCCAGACTGCTGGGCCACTGGGGCACCGTGCCGGGGCTGACCTTCGTCTATGCCCACCTGAACCGGCTCATCCAGGAGACGAGCGCGAGCGTCCTTTTCATGGTCGGGCCCGGACACGGAGCGCCGGGGGTACTGGCGAGCCTCTATCTTGAGGGGACGTTGAGCGAATACTATCCTGACCTGAGTTTGGACCTGGCCGGCGTGACCCTGCTGGCAAAACAGTTCTCCTGGCCGGGAGGGGTGCCGAGCCACGTAACGCCGCTGACGCCGGGGGCCATCCATGAGGGAGGCGAATTGGGCTACAGCCTGGCGCACGCCTACGGCGCTGCCCTTGACAACCCCGACCTCATTGTGGCCTGCGTTGTAGGGGACGGCGAGGCCGAGACAGGCCCGCTTGCCGCTGCCTGGCACTCGAACAAGTTTCTCAACCCCGCCACGGACGGCGCAGTGCTGCCGATTTTGCACCTGAACGGGTACAAGCTCTCCGGCCCGACTATATTCGGGCGCATGAGCAACAGGGAACTGGAGGACTTGTTCAGCGGCTACGGCTACCAGGTGATCATAGTGGAGGGCGACGAGCCGAAAGCCGCCCACCGCGCCATGTGGGACGCTCTCGACCAGGCCTATACCACGATACAAGCGATCCAGACGCAGGCGCGCGACGGCGGCTTCCAGGTTCGACCGAGGTGGCCCATGCTGGTCCTACGCACGCCCAAGGGCTGGACCGGCCCTAAAGCCGTGGACGGCAGACCCGTCGAGGGGACTTTCCACTCGCATCAGGTCCCGCTGAATGACGCCGCCGGCAATCCGCAGCACCTGAAGGCTCTGGAGGAGTGGCTTCGCAGCTATCGTCCGGAGGAGCTATTTGATCATCTCGGCAGGCCTTCGCGCCAGGTCACGGCTATAGCTCCACGTGGGCACCTGAGGATGGGGAAGAACCCCTACGCAAACGGCGGCGCACGCCTTGTACCCCTGAAGCTACCGGACTACACGGAGTATGCCGTGCCGGTGCCCACACCCGGCGCTGTGACGGCAGAAGGGACGCGCGAGCTGGGCACGTTTCTGCGTGATGTCTTCGTTGAGAACGCCGCAGAGCGCAACTTCCGCATCTTCAGCCCCGATGAGACCACTTCCAACCGCCTTGAGCACGTTTTCGAGGTGACGGGGCGAGCCTTTGTCTGGCCCCTGGTAGAAACCGACGAGTACCTATCGCGCAGTGGGCGGGTGATGGAGATACTTAGCGAACACACCTGCCAGGGGTGGCTGGAAGGCTACCTGCTGGCGGGCCGCCACGGCATCTTCCCGTGCTACGAAGCCTTCATTACTATCATCGACTCGATGGTGAACCAGTACGCTAAATGGCTCAAAATAGCCTCGGAAGTGCCCTGGCGCGAGCCGGTGGCCTCGCTCAACTACCTTCTCACCTCGCACGCCTGGCGGCAGGACCACAACGGCTACAGCCACCAGGCCCCCAGCTTCATCAACACGCTCCTCACCAAGAAAAGCTCCGTAGTGCGCATCTACCTGCCACCCGACGCCAACTGCCTGCTATCGGTGATGGACCACTGCCTGAGGAGCCGCAACTACGTGAACCTGGTAATCGCGGATAAGCAGCCAATGCACCAGTGGCTCGATATGGCAGCAGCGCAGGAGCACTGCGCGCGGGGTGCCTCGGTATGGGAGTGGGCGAGCAACGACGAGGGCGCACCCGACGTGGTGCTTGCGGCTGCCGGAGACGCGCCCACCCAGGAGGTAATGGCCGCGGCCTGGCTGCTGCGGCGCGAAGTGCCAGAGCTGCGGGTACGCATGGTGAACGTGGTGGACCTGTTTGCCCTCGAATCGCATAGGGACCATCCGCACGGGTTGGACGAAAGCGGTTTCCGCGAGTTATTTACGGATGACGCGCCGGTGATTTTCGCCTTCCACGGTTATCCCAAGGCCATACACGAGCTAATCTACCACCGGCCAAATCCTGAGCGTTTCCACGTGCGTGGCTATATCGAAGAAGGCACTACCACCACCCCGTTTGATATGG
This sequence comes from Chloroflexota bacterium, assembly GCA_015478675.1. The sequence continues at coordinate 6,075 of JADMIH010000114.1, forward strand.
TAGTTGCGAACAAAATGAGCCGCTTCCACCTGGCCGCCGAGGCCCTGCGCCGTGTGCCGAGGCTGCGCTCCAAAGTGGGAGGCGTGATTGACCTCTTCGAAGAGCGACTCGCCACCCACCGGACCTACATTCGGGAGCACGGACATGATATGCCCGAAATTACAAACTGGCGGTGGAACGAAGAGTAACGGCATTCCAGAGACCGGACGTTGCCGCATGGAACTTTTATGGGGTCCGGGCGGCCCGATACAAATGTGTAAGATACAAGATATAGGAGAAGAACAATGGCAACTACGTCTATTCATGAACGTGATACGCAACAGAGCAGCGGGGCGAGCAGGGAGAGCACAGCGACAGGTCAATCCGTCATGAAGAGGAAACCTTATGTACACCACGCCCAGACGGTGCGAAACATACTCGGGGAATTGTTCGGCGCGCCCGCTCAACGCTCCTTCGCGGTGCGCCTGTGGGACGGCTCTGTTGAACGCCCGCCGACCGGACAAACCCCTGATTTCACACTGGTGCTGAAGGAACCGGGTGCGCTGCGCCGGATGCTGCTGCCTCCGTCGGAACTGGCCCTGGGCGAGGCTTACCTGAGGGACGACTTCGACATCGAGGGCGACATGGAGGCGGCCACAGGTCTTGCCGACAGCCTCACCGGGCGTCTGCGCTCTCCAGCGTCACTCGCGCGGCTGGTGTCAGATCTGCTGTCGTTGCCTTCTAACGACTTGCCCACGGGCCGCTCGGTACAGCACCGGCCTACCGGCCGCCTGGCCGGGTTACGCCACTCACGCGGGCGCGACGCCACGGCGGTGCGCTCTCACTACGATGTGGGCAACGACTTCTACGCCCTGTGGCTCGACAGCCGCATGGTCTATTCTTGCGCCTACTTTGAAAGGGGCACGGAGACGCTGGATACGGCGCAGGCAGCCAAGCTTGAGCATATCTGTTGTAAGCTACGCCTCCAACCTGGCGAGCGCTTGCTGGACATCGGCTGCGGGTGGGGAGGCCTGGCGCAGTACGCCGCCGAACACTACGGTGTTGAGGTTGTGGGCATTACCCTGAGCGAGCCGCAGGCCGAGTGGGCGCGAAGCCGGATCAAAGAGGCGGGCCTCGGCGGGCGGTGCAGGATAGAGGTGCGTGACTACCGCGACCTGGGTGAGCAGGAGTTTGGCAAGTTCGACAAGATAGTGAGCGTGGGGATGTTCGAGCACGTGGGGCGTGCCAAGCTACCCCTCTACTTCCAGCAGGCTTACAGGCTACTCAAGCCGGGTGGGGTCTTTCTCAATCATGGCATCGTCGTGCTGACCTCGAACGAACCCTCGAAGCCGCTGGGGCGTATCATGGAGCGCGTCTGGCGACCAGGAGAGTTCGTCTGGCGATACGTCTTCCCTGACGGGGAGCTGGTGACGCCTGGAGAGGTGATCGCGCTTGCCGAGGGCGCACGCTTCGAGACGCGGGATGTCGAGAGCTTGCGCGAGCACTACGCCCACACGCTGCGCCACTGGGTGTGGCGGCTGGAGGCCAACCACAAGGAAGCGGTAAGGTTGGTCGGCGAGCAGACTTACCGTGTGTGGCGTCTGTACATGGCTGCCTGTGCCAGGGCGTTTGCCACCGGCAGGATTGGCATCATCCAGACGCTCCTGAGCAAACCTACCGAGAATGGTTCCGGTGGCCTGCCCCTGACCAGGGCCGACCTTTACCGGTAGGAGCGCCATGGTCAACAGATGATGGTAAAGAAGATTCGCAGTAGAGCGGCTGGAGCGGACCTATTCACGAGTTAGCGCACGACAGTTCACGCAGCTACAGTTCATATGCGAATGGGTCATACCAAAATCGTGCCTGGACATCTTAAGTTAGAAGTGACACGGATTTTTCAGCGTCACCCATCAGCTCATCGGGTTCCCAGCTGTTCATTAGCGGAATTGCCCAGACCTGTGGCTTGAGCATCTTCTTCTGATAAAGATGCCATTAGCGGACATATCCTACCACAACGTGGGCAAGGGACATGTCCGCTAAGGCTGTGGAAAACCTCACGTAGCTATGTCCGCTAATGTATTCTCTACTGGCAGTTCGCCAAGGATCAGTTACCTACCAGGCGATTCTTGGACTCCATCACTGCAGATCCACGTGCAGAGTTCATTAGAGAGTTGGCGAGCCATAACGACAAAATAACCAGATCGTTGAGAACAGATCGGCGAGATCAGTGAGTTCAGTGCGACCAGTTAATCCCTCTGTCTCTACAGCCGGGCAGGATGCTCTGGATCAATACGGATACTACCTGACAAACGAAGAGGACCTCAGCGGCGCAACTGTGCGCAACTATCTGAGCGACCTACGGCACTTCGTCGCTTGGTGCGAAGCCACATGGGAAGAGGGTCAAGACATTGGACAGTCCTTCACTCCGCCGGGGGTGTCTACGCCTACCATCACTCGCTACCGCTCGTATCTGCAAACTGTGCTCAGGCTCAAACCGGCCAGCATCAATCGCGCGCTGGTAACCCTTAAGCGGTACTTCTCCTGGGCAGTGGATACCGGACTGGTGATGCGCAATCCGGCGAGCGTGGTCAAGCTGGTGGCCCAGGTAGCCCAGCCTCCACGCCAGCTGACCGATACAGAGGAAGAAGCTTTGGTCGCTGCAGTAACCGCAGGCGGCAACCTCAGAGACCGCACGATCATCGTATTGATGCTCCACACAGGCTTGCGGGCAAGAGAGGTCTGCACGCTCAAACCGTACAATGTGAGGCGTGGCAAGCGCAGCGGCTCCCTTCAGGTGGTTGGCAAGCGCAACAAGTACAGGGAAGTGCCCCTCAACGTCACAGTGCGAGCCGCTCTGGCCGAATACCTACCCGCGCTTGCACAAGGTGCGCCTTACCTGTTCCCCTCAGGGAAGACCGGAGAAGTCTTGACCGAGCGGGCACTTGGACATCTAGTGAAGAAGTATGCAAGAGCGGCTCATCTAACCGATGTCAGCCCACACGATCTCCGCCACCGCTTTGGGTATCGCATGGCGGAGTCAGTTCCCTTACACCGCCTGGCCCAGATCATGGGACATGACTCTCTCGACACTACGATGATCTACGTCCGAGGTACCAGGAGTGATTTGCAGAAAGAGGTCGAGAAGATTGCCTGGTCCTAAAGTATCGATTCAGGAGCTAGGGCAGAAGCAGAGGGGGATGTTGAGTCTGAGAGTTTCTCGTGTGAGGGTTGCGATGGTGAGACGCTGATATGGCCTTGAACGCAGACGAACTGAAGAATCTGCTGGCGGGTGGCGAGACCGAAACCGTCGAGTTCAAGATAAGACCACCCCGCTTGGGCGATCTGGCGGAGCGCATCTGCGGCATGGCTAATACCCGCGCTGGCGGGACGATTCTGTTCGGTGTAGAAGACAAGACGGGCAGGCCGGTGGGCGTCCAACAGCCGGGTGAGGCCATAGATCAGGTGTTGCGAGCTGCGCGTCTCGTGAAGCCGCCGGTGGCCTTGCAAGCGCCCGGACCTGTAGTTTACTCGGTTGGCAACGCGCAACTGGTCGTGGTGCAGGTACCGCCCAACAACGGTACCCTCTACCAGGCGGGAGGGGTCTTCTGGAAGCGCCAGGGCACCCACACGATACCTATGACCGGCGAAGAGATCGAGGCCCACCTGAACACCTACGGCTCCACCCACTGGGAGGGGATGCCCTGTGCTCGATCCACGTTAGATGACATCAACTACGACCTGGTGGAACGCTACCTGTCATATCGAGCCGAGCGGAGCCGACGCACCCTACGCTACACCTCACGAGAGGACCTGCTCGTGGGGCTTGAATGCGCCACAAGGGATCCACTCAACCAGCAATTGCGTCCCACTAACGCCGGCATGTTGATGTTCGGCTACGACCCGCAGCTATTTATCCCCCAGAGCGAGGTAGTGTGCATCCGTTACGCAGACGCGCTGGGTGTCGGTGGGTACGTGGACCGGAAGAACTTCACCGGCAACATCCCTGAGCTTATAGATAAGACCGCCGAGTTTATTACCTTGCATACCAGGGTAGGAGCACGGATAAGCGGGTTCAAGCGTGAGGATCTGCCGGAGCTCCCCCTGGAAGCGCTGAGGGAGGCTGCGGTCAACGCGGTGGTGCATCGTGATTACAGCAAGGTGGGAGAGACCGTGCGGGTTTTCTACTATGCCGACCGCCTGGAGGTGCATAGCCCAGGACTGCTTCTGCCCGGTATCACCCCGGACGACCTGGCGCACCTGCGTGTTTCCTCCCGCCCGCGCAACCCCCTGATTGCAGGCTTCCTGAGAGATATACCGGGCTATATGGAGCGGATTGGCTCAGGTATTCGCCTGATGGTGAACGAGATGCGCCACATGGGCCTGCCCGACCCGGAGTTCGTGGAGCAGCACGAGTTCGTGGTGATATTCCGCAACGGAACAACAGGAGAAGGAGCAGGTCCCGGCACGACGGGTGCTCTGAACCCTCGCCAGTTGATCGGCTTGCAAATCGTGCAGCAAAGGGGTAGCATCAGCAGCGGGGAGTACCAGGCAGCCACAGGAGCTTCTGAAAGCACGGCTCTACGCGACCTGACTGATATGGTCAATAGAAGCATCCTGACGAGGCGGGGCAGAACGCGAGCTCTACGCTATTACCTGCCCTAACCTCCCTGCCTTTCGATGGTCTCAACAATGCTGAAAGGTATCCAGCGCCTACTGGTGCATAGCGGATGCATCGAACGATCTGAATCCCTCCAAGAATCCCGTCATCATGACGGGATTCTTGGAGGGATTCATGCGCGGCTACTCCTCTGCTGACCGACGGCAGGTGCGCCCTACTCTGCTTATCCTGGTTTACCACTTCTATCTCTCTGCTCCACCTTCCTCAGTCGCCCTGAGGTAGTTGAAGGGTCTCGAGTGGTTCGCCCATGTTCAGGAGATATCGCTCGAACCGCAGGGCATAGTGACGGTGTCTCTCAGCCTCCTTCTCGTTCCCAGCAGCCTGAGCCTCTTCCGCAAGGGTAAGCTCTATCCGCAGTCGCTCGCGCAGGCGTGGGGCACGCTCAGGCGAGGTGATGAAGCGTGAGCAGTAGAGATATAGATCGCACTCGCACGGGCCCTCTTCTGGTAGCCGCAGGCACTCCCCAAGCTCAAGCTCAGTCTTGATGAATTTTGCTTTCAGCCAGGCTACATCAGATGACGAGACTCTCGAAGTGCGAAGAATCTCCGCAAAAGGGCCTGCCACTGGCGTGCCTGGCTGTAGCTCAGTCCTCAGGGCCGCGCTGTAGTCATCGAGCACTTCCTGGTCGCTGATATGCAGGTAAACCATCGTGTGGTTGGCACTCTCATGACCTAGCACCCTCATGATCGTGTTCAGCTTGGCTCCTTTCCTCGCCAGTTGGGTAGCAACAGTGTGGCGAAATCGGTGGGCTGTCACCTTGGCTCTCCCATCCGGCGTGATAAGACCTGCTATCTTGCATGCCTTATGCAGTGGTTGCTCGAATAGGTATGGCGCCGAGAATCGTTTCCCATAGTGCATGAAGAGGTAATGTGTCTCCACGCCTGTGCGGGGATCTCTTAGACCACGACCCACCTTCGGGCGGATTGATAATATATACCGGATTGCTTCGGCGGCTTCTTCATGGAGAGGCACCATTCGCTCTCGATTGGTTTTGCCCGCCGGGATGCGAAGGCGAGACGTGCCGTCTGGGTAGCTGTCCAGGCAATCGATCGAAAGGCGGCATATCTCGTCACGCCTTGCCCCACTCCAGCGCGCAATGAGCAGAGCAGCACGCTGAAATGGGCAATCTATAGTTCGTATAACTTCCATTATCCGTTCAAGCTCATCGTCAGGGATATACCTGGGTAGATAGATGGCTCGTTTGGGAAGGTCGCCCCTGCTTAGGAGCGGCCGGTTGGGTACTTCCATCTGATGCTTCCCCTCCCGCCCCTGCCCCTCCCATTTAGACCACTCAGAGACCCGTCGGAAGAACACGTTAAGTGACGACAGGATACCTATCTTCGCGCTCAGTGAGTAAGGCCTCTTGCTGCGGACGCCTACCATGCTGTTGAGGTCCTCGGCGAACTCGAGCAGATGCTCCCTGGTCACCTGAGCGAAGCTTTCAGTCTCCGGGTGGGTACTCATCAGCCAGCGAATAAACAGGTTGAGTGCCAGTTCAGCACTGTCTATGGTGGCTGGCCTGTCCACCAGTCGCCGCTCCCTGATGTAACGGTCAATCACAGCCTTCATACGTGGCCTGTGCGCCCAGGCTGGCGGCGCAATGCCTCTCGGCTGGGCTTTGCGCGGTTCTTTGGATACCTGGCCTCTGTGGTACAGGACCACATTCAGTATGTGAAGACTGTAGGTGTACACTTCGACTGCCTGGTGGTAGCGCTTCTCCGTTCCGAAGTAGCGGGCAATATCGGGGCGCTCTCCCAGCTTATGGACGGCCTCCAGATATTCGGCAACGTGCTCGTCGGTGATACCCTTCGCTTGAGTAATGCCGGTATGCAGGAAGATGCGGCTTGTGACGTACCGCAGTTCCTGGACTGGAACACACCGCTCATAGCCCAGCCTTACCGCCTCTTCAACCAGAGCGGGCACCCCAAGGTCCATGTTCAGGTAGTCCAAAAGCTTCCAGACGCGCAGCACCGGTATTGCGAAGATCCATTCCAGATCGAAGCGAGCGTAGCCACGTACCGCCAGATACATCAGGTACGGTCGCGCTCTGAATGAAACCAGGTTCGTGGGTGGATTAGTTGTTTCGGTGTACCCTTCGCCGTAAAGACGGCCAACACGTTCAGGCAAGGGGGCAGCGAACCACCTGCCCAGAT
>JADMIH010000341.1 GCA_015478675.1 Chloroflexota bacterium
TGAGTTAAGTTATTCATCATCTTTCCGGTGGAGGCGGCGGATAGGCTGTGTTCAGAGGGAGCTTAGTGGTGTCGGGGCCGGTCAGCCACGATAGCAGCCAGTCGGCCAACAGGTGAACACGGTTGCGCCAGGAGGGGACATGCCACAAATAGTAACCGTGCCACATAATCCACGCTAGCGGGCCGGTGAAAGTGAATGGCCCGACCTCGGCTACCCCTGTGTAGTTGCCGAGCAGCGCCAGATGGCCGAGGGGCTTGAAGCGGAAGGGCGGCGACTGCTCTCCATGTATTGCGGCTGCGATGGCCTTCCCTACATAGACGCCCTCGTGTTCGGCGGCCTGCGCTGTGGGTGGTATCGGCTGGTGAGTGGCTGCATCGTATGCCCAGGCTACGTCACCTACGACATAGACTTCCGGGTGGCCGGGCAGGCGAAGGTATTCGTCCACGATTAGAGCGCCGTTGGGAGCGTGCTTGCCTGGCACAGCTCGCATAATGTCCGGCGCTGTGATACCCGCAGCCCAGAAGAGGGTCCGGCATGGGATCTCGCCCTTGTCGGTCAGGACCGCGTGGTCCGTAGCGCCCGTCACAGCTACTCCCGTCATGACCTCGATACCCTCGGCCTCAAGCGTGCGTCTTACCGCATCGGAGGCTTTCGGTGTGCCCATAGGCACCAGTCGCGAGGCATGTCCCACCACTACGATCCGAATAGGGGCACCTACCAGCCACGGGTAACGCACGAACATGCCTCCCACCAGATAAGAGTGGATCGTAGCAGCTAGCTCAACCCCTGTATCACCACCGCCGCCCACCACAAATGTCAGCCAGGCTTCCCTCTCTGCCGGGTTTGTGGCTTGATGTGCGTTTTCAATGGCCTCGATAAGGTGGTTGCGTAGCTGCAAGGCATCAGCGGGATTATGAAAGAGGAGAGCGTGCTCGCGCAGGCCGGGAAGGTGGGGGACGGCAGTCCTACTGCCCAGGGAGATCACCAGGTAGTCGTACGGACGTGGACCCGCAGTAGTTGTTACCAGGCGAGCTTCCACGTCTATACCGGTCACATCGGCGTACAATACATGAAAGCTGCGACCCCGCTGAAAGGCCCGCACAGGAACCATCACATCGCTCGGGTTAGCCCTGCCATTAGCCACGATCCAGAGTAGCGGAGCAAAGAGCAGGTCGTTATTACGGTCTACCAGCAGGATGCTTGTGCCAGCCTCTCCGTGCAACTGGCGGTCAAGCTCAAGGGCAGTGTTGAGTCCGCCGAAGCCTGCGCCCAGGATCAAGATGCGATGGCGAGCTTCACGGTAAGCTACCTCAGTCTCGCTTGTGTGTGGCTGGGGGCCAGATATTGGTCTGACGCGCTTCAGCCAGCGGGCAAGGGTAACGGCACTGCCTAACAGAGCAGTTCCCAGAGCGACTTGCTTGAGCATCGTACCCTCCACGCCGGATACCTGTATCAGAGTACAGGCTCACAGCGACTATCCTCCCACTGCAATTCCTGGGCCAGGCTGTAGAGGGCATCCCCCACTTTGCGATTGAGCATCAGCCTTGCGATCTCCTGTATAGGAGTTCGGGGTGCAACTGCGTAGGGGTTATGGGGCATCACCTTGCCAACGGGTAACTGTCCCAGGCGCGGTGGGTTGACATAAAGGTGGGGCGATTACCCTGGTTTCGGCCCTCGATTTCTGCCCTCCATAAAACTCGCCTACCATTTGTGGGACAGTGACAGAACCCTGTAAGCGTTCAGAGTAGGGGTGCAGGGGAGTATCCCCTGACGGGGTATCAGGGGTGTCCCCTAATCTCTCCTGATAAGAGTTCCCCATCCCACGTGTGGGAGGGGGTTAGGGGGTGGGCCTTGCCTTTGTACAATGCTAGCCTA
>JADMIH010000115.1 GCA_015478675.1 Chloroflexota bacterium
TATTTCGGCTGGTCGTCCTGGGCGGGAGAGCCGTAGCTCCACCCGCTTTGGTCGCTACTGCTGGCCGTACCGCGTTCAGGATCGGCTCGCATCCGGCTCACCTCCCTTACGCTCACTATGTATACGCGCTAACTCCTCGTAGAGTTGCTTTTCGTGGTCATTGAGCCTGGCGGGCAACTGCACGTCGATCTTGGCGAAAAGATCGCCCCGCTTGTCGGGTTTCTTCAGGTTGGGCATACCCTGGCCTGTCAGCTTGAAGCTGCGCCCGTTCTGCGTGGAGGCAGGTATCTTTAGAGCAAGCTTTGTGCCCTTCAACGTTGGCACCTCTACCTCGCCACCCAGCACCGCCGTGTAGAGCGGAGTGGCTATTGTGGTGTAAATGTCGTCGCCTTTGCGCTCGAAGTGGCTGTTCGGCAATACCGTCACCCGCAGGTAGAGATCGCCTTTTCCGCCGCCGCCTGTGCCCGCGCCGCCTTCACCCGCGATGCGTATTCTGGAGCCTGTGTGTACGCCCTTCGGTATCTTCACCTCCAGGCGTCTCTTGTGCGATACTGTGCCTGCGCCGTTGCACGTTGGGCACACCCGGTTGTTCACAACGCCGCTACCACCACAGGTAGGGCATGCCTCCGGTACGTCCATCTGAAGAAGGCGCTGCCCGCCCGCGAAAGCTTCTTCCAGCGTGACATCTATCGTGTGCTCGTAGTCCTCACCGGTACGCGGCACGGTGCGTACGCGCCCACCGGTGTAGTAGGGGCTGCCGCCTCTACCGGCAGCCGACTGCCCGAACAACATCTCAAAGAAGTCAGAAAAGTCGCCCGACTCGCCGCCGAAGCTAGACGAGGTAAAGGTAGTACCTCCACCCCCACCTGTATAACCTTGCGAATACTTTCCGAAGTCGAAGCCGCCTGATGTGCCTGCACCCTGCTGGTAGCGTTCCCAATCTGAGCCGAACTCGTCGTACTTCCGCCGCTTTTCAACGTCGCTCAACACCTCGTAAGCCTCGTTTGCTTCTTTGAACCTGGCTTCGGCCTCTCTGTCATTGGGGTTAAGGTCAGGGTGGTATTTACGCGCCATCTTACGGAAGGCAGACTTGATCTCCTTCTCACTGGCCTTGCGTTCCACGCCTAGTGTTTTGTAATAATCTTTATATTGCATATTTCAGATCCTCTTGTATGAGTACAGTTCTATTATAAGGGTTGAGTGTAACCTTGTCAAGGTTAGCCTCGTATGATGGTGGGCGCAGTTGCCTCGGCTGCGTTTTGCTTGACGCTGCTCGCTTATCTATTTATAATGCTCCCAGGCTTTGTGCTCTTCTCGCCCTCGCGGTTTCGCGCTCCGCCCGCTTGTTCAATCCCTGTATTGCCTCGCCTGCGCCATGTGTCTGCCCCGTTGTGAGTAAGGATATATTCTCTGTTGAAGATAGCCATTTTGCATTACGCCTGCCAGCCTGTCGTCGGCGGAGTTGAAAGTATAATCTCTACCCACGCCCGACTCCTTGAACGTGAGGGCCACCAGCCTTACATCCTGGCTGGGCGCGGCGACCCGCAGAGCGTAGGGCTGCAAGGGCAGATCATCCCTGAGCTTGACTCGCGTGACCCTGAGATACTCAAGGTCCAAAAGGCGCTGCTAGGAGGAGAAAGCTGGGCCCCTGCCGCCTTCGACTACTGGGTAGAGCGTATCTCCGGTTTGCTGGCTGCTGCTCTTGAAGGGGCAGATGTGTGCATCGTGCATAACGCCTTCACTCTGCACAAGAACTTACCGTTGACGTTGGCGCTGGCTAAGCTGGCGGGGGAGGAGCGCGGCGAGCGGAGATGGATAGCCTGGTGCCATGATCTGGCCTGGAATAACCCTCTCTACAAAGATGATTTGCTCCCACTCTGGCCCTGGACCGCGCTCAAGACCCGGCTCCCCAATGTGGTCTACGTCGCCATCTCCGAGCAGAGGCGCGCTGAGATGGCTGAGCTTTTTGATGTGCCTCTGAGAGATATATGCCTTGTGCCTAATGGCATTGACCCCTCAGCCTTTATCCCCTCCTCCCCGCGGATGTCTGACTTGCGCGCACAATTACGCTGGGACGAGCGCCACTGGGTTTTCCTCGCCCCCGTTCGTATCACTCGCCGCAAAAACCTGGAGCTGGCTATTGAGATAACCGGCGCGATAAAGGCTCATGGGCATAGCCCGTTGCTGGTGATTACCGGCCCCCCGGGCCCGCACAATGTCCGTTCCGGCGAATACCTGGACGAGCTAATGCAGCGACGCGCCGCACTCAACTTGGAAGGCGAAGTTGCGTTTCTGGCACTGGAAGGCGACACGGGCAGCACTATGGAAGTGAGCGACGCCCTGATGACCGAGCTTTACTGGTGGGCTGACGGACTTATCCTTCCGAGCGTGCAGGAAGGCTTCGGCCTGCCCCTCCTTGAGGCGGGGCTTGCGCGCCTGCCGATCTTTTGCAGCAATATCGCAGTGCTACGTGAGGTGGGGGGTGAAAATGCAACCTATTTTGCACCCGGCGATGACCCCTCTAGAATCGCCGAAACTATCCTCAATGTGTTAGAAACGCCGGGTGTAGCCTCTATGCGCCGGAAGGTCTTTGCCAGCTACACATGGGAAGGAATCTTCCATTCGCGTATGATGCCGTTGTTGAATGGGAATTAGGGGCGGGCGATTATCAATTGCGCTCTGCCGGTAAACCGGTGGGAAGCATACAGACTACTCATCATTAGCCTATGAGCAAACTACGATGAACGATCAAACAACTGTTGTTGCCAATGCGCCTGCTACGGGGGGGCGCACAATAATTATCCTTGTGAACTGTCTGACGCCGAGTGGTGCTGCGGTCTTTGGGCCGGGATCGGAAGGGCTTTTCTTGCTGAGATTGGCTAGCCTGCTCGCCAGCGGCTCCGGCGGTAGGGTGCTGATTTGCAGCATTGTGCCTGTACCGGAGGGCGAGTCGGTGAGCGCACACTCCATCACCGCGCAAGCGTTGCGCCGCGATCTGGAGGCATGGGCGCTCACCGCGCTCTCTTCATCAATAGCTGTTGCGGACACCGAGGCACTTCTATCTGAGGGAGTAACCCCCCACGCGCACGGCCTTATCGCCCCTGTGGTGAGAGTAGCCCCTGAGAAAGACATGGCAGGTGAGGTACGCCGTTTCCTTGAGGGAGAAGCTAACCCTATGGTGTTGCTTCCTCTGCGGCGTTTGCAAGGAGAATGCGGCTGGCTGCGTAACGCGTTACGCAGCCCTCTCCCCTGTGACCTTGCATGGGCGCGCAGGCCTTTGCCTGGCTACGCAGGCGGCTCGCCTACTGCTCCCTTTGGCACAGGCATGAGGGTGCTGCTCCCTGTGCGTGGTGGACCCCAGGCAAGGATGGCCCTGGACCTTTCGCAGGCCCTTGTTGATGTGCTGCGCGCCCAGGTTACGGTGCTCCACGTACTGCAAGATATGCCTGAGAAGATGCGCGCCAGCGAGGAAGCTCCTTTCACTGAGCTGGTGCAGCAGATGGAAGCTACCCGCTCTGGCTTTGTTATGCCGAGGCGTACCTTTGCCTCCGGGGATAACCCTGTCACTAGCATCAGCGACAGCACAGCTAAGTACGACCTCGTTATCATGGGCGCGGGAGGGCAGGCGGCCACAGATGTGGGCAAGTTCACAGAGGCGGTAGCGCGTGAGACAGATGCGGCTCTCCTGGCACTCAAAACGCGTGTGCCCGTCGGCCCTGCTATTCGCGCAGCGCGTAAGCGCGCTCGCCTTCATGCCCTCGATCCACAGGCTCTCTCTATGCTCGTTGATAAGTGGTTTGCCGAGAACACCTTCCACGCGGATGAATTCTCTGACCTCTCGCGGCTGGTAGATATAAAGAGGCAGCGCGGCGTCACTATCTCGGTGGGTCTGCCTGCCCTCAACGAAGAAGCTACCATCGCGGGGGTTATAACTGTTCTCAAGCAATCGCTGATGAAAGATGTGCCTCTAGTTGATGAGCTTGTGTTGATCGACTCCGATTCCAGCGATAAGACACGAGAGATTGCCGCCGATCTGGGGGTGCCTGTCTACATCCACCAGCAGCTACTGCCAGAGGCGGGAGAGCCGTTGCGGGGAAAAGGTGAGGCGCTCTGGAAATCGCTTCACGTCCTAAAGGGGGACATAATAGCCTGGGTGGATACTGATGTAGCCAATATGCAGCCGCAGTTCGTGTATGGCCTGGTGGGGCCGCTCCTGCGCGAGCCGCGCATCGGCTATGTGAAGGGCTATTATCACAGGCCGATCACTACCGAGGCGGGGCTACAACATGAAGGTGGTGGGCGCGTCACGGAGCTAACTGTGCGCCCACTCCTCAACCTTTTCTTCCCTCTGCTCTCGGGGCTGGTGCAGCCGCTGGCGGGTGAATATGCCGGGCGGCGCGAGGTGCTTGAGCAGCTGCCATTTTTCTCTGGCTACGGCGTCGAAACCGGTATGTTGATAGATTTGTTGGAGCGTTACGGCCTCTACGCTATAGGCCAGGTGAACCTCGACCAGCGTATACATCGCAATCGTTCGCTCTCTGATCTCTCCCTGACTGCTTTCGCTATCGTGCAGGTGATCTTATCTCGGCTTGAGGAGCGTGCTCGCATCACCTTGCTGGAAGAGGTTAACCGCAGCATGAAATTGATTTGCTTTGAAGGCGACCGTCTATCGCTGGAAGTAAACTACGTCCGCGACGGTGAGCGCCCACCGATCATAACTCTTCCTGCGTATCTGGGTGCTCGTGGCGTTCAGGAGTTGTAAGCTCGCCATATCAAAACGACATATCGCTTGCATAACCATTTTACTTGACATATAATCGGGGCAAGAGGACCGTTTGTAGCCAGATGGAGCGTGAGAGATGAGCACTACGAGACGAAATAGCAGGCAGTCTGTGGGTATTGAGCCGCAAGAGGAAGAGAACCAGGGGCACCGTGAGCGGCTTATTCAAGCGCAGCTTTTCACCCTCAGCACAAGAGGAGAACTGACCCAGCCGATGGCGGATATACCCGCCCTTCATAACACTTGCAGCCTCGACGTAGCTCGCTGGTGGTTCAGACGACATCTTGAGCAACAAAAGCGCCCGATTAACACGATTGATTCATATATGTACGACCTGGCGCTCTTCCAGGAGTCTATCGGCAATAAGACCCTCGACCGGATAAACACCACCGATATCGCTAACTTCCTGGGGCAGGCTAACAACAAGTCTACTCGCAAGCGGCGTCTGACTTCGCTACAGGGGATGTACCGTTACCTGGTGGATAAAGAGAAGGTGCTGCCCAAAAACCCCGCCGACAGCTTCTTTCCTGACTACATCCCACTCAAAACGCCTCATACCCTCTTTCCTCAAGAGCAAGATGCCATCCTCGATGCCGCCCATGAGGAGAACTTACGCACCTATTTGATAACCTATTTGCTCCTCAAGCTCGGCCTCACGCGCACAGAGCTACTGGCTCTCAAAGTCGATCATGTTGACATAAGCGACCAGGCTAACCCTGTTGTATATGTCTATTACGATGAAATCAGGTGGCAGCCAAAAGAGCGCAAGCTGGGTGCGGGCCCGGAGTTTACAGAGGCTTTTGAGGAGTACGTGGCGGATTACAAACCTGTAGCGCGTATGTTCAACCTGCTGCCGCAGTCAATCAACAAGATTGTGGATCGTGTAGCTGAGGCTGCGGGGATAAACAAGACCGTTACGCCGCAGTCGCTACGCGATACCTTCGCGGTAGAGCAAGCTAAGGCCGGGGCTGACGAGAAAAAGCTGTTGCAGATACTTGGCCTTGCCCCCGACAGCCGCAACCGCAAAAGCGTAGAGCGGTATATCAAACTGGCCGCGCCGCCCATCGCGGGAGTGGTGTAGGTGAGCAATGATCCCGTAGCAGTGGGCGGGCCTGTGGTGACGCACACCTTCAGGGTGAGATATGTTGAGACCGATGCTATGGGCATAGTACATCATAGCAGCTATGTGCCCTGGATGGAGATGGGGCGCACCGAGTTTATGCGACATTTTGGTTTTACATACCGACAGCTTGAGGAGATGGGCGTGGTGATGCCCGTGCTGGAGATATGGGTCCGCTACATGCAGCCTACCTTTTACGATGATGAGCTACAGATTTCCACCTGGCTGGAAGAGCTTACTCGCACCAGGATAAAGCTCGCCTACAAGATAGCGCGCCTATCAGACGACAAGACGGTGACCGAAGCGTGGTCGCTGCACACCTTCGCGGGCCGAGATGGCCGCCCCCTGAGGATAACCCACCACCCCGAAGCGTGGGCAAAGCTACAGTTGATGAACACGCCTGAAACCGCCGAAGAGTAATATTTGTTGCTAGGCGTAACGGGGTAGGTGGTCTACCCTTCCGCAAGGGCCGGATGGAGAGCCTTTAGTGCTCCTACTGCGTTGTCCGCAAGGCGGCGGTTTGCGCCCAAGCCGGCAATAGCTAAGCCCATCATTGGTCTGCTCAATATCTGCACCCGCGTTGCAGTCTCTGTCACGGGTTCCACGCGCAGGTTGATCTCCATAGGCCACGCCCATCGCGTAGGATGTGTATAGCCTACTAGGATGCCCTTATTGCGGTCGAAAGCCACCGATTTATCAATGCATGTTGCTTGCACCATGCTTGTACATTCATCGAAAACATTGTCATATGGCGCTTGCAAGTCTACATAGCGCCATGCGAAAGTGCCGGTCGCGTCTTGCAAGTGCGTTAGAGGCTTGTGTTGTGACATCTGCCAGGCCTGTAGCCATGACAGACCGATTCCTAGTATCAGTCCCATATGAGGCTTGCTAGGAATAGTAGCAGTGTTCTTAGCAAGCCTCGCTCAAGATTCGTCAAGATGGTCAGTAATCCTATTCCACCGCTTAACAGCACTAATGTAGGTACACTTACTTTGGTGAATTCGAGAAAGTAGTCTTTGGGCGATTGAGTCTTCATCGTACCCTACACCTTACCCCGCCTCACTACTGCACGTAGCTGAGGTAGCCGGGCACGCGCTCTTCATATTTGTGCATTTCTTGGCTGAGGGAGAGAGGGATTCTCATGAGGGAGGCGATTGGCACTGTCTGGTTGAAAAGAGATATTTTGCGGTTTATCTCTTCGACATCGTGGGAGTGCTGGGCGGCTGCGCGCTTGTGGTGCGCTTTCAGCCTCTGCACCTCGGATCGCAGCCTCTTCACCGCATAGGGATTGCTCCCAAGCTCCAGCAACTTTTCTTTGAGATAGACGAAGTGCCTGTCGGCGTCGTACCTGAGCCGCTCTATATCCGCATCTATCTGCTGGGCCAGCACCATCCAGTCGGGTGCGTAACCGCTGTTCGACAGTATTGTAAAAGCTGCTCGCATATCGGCAGGCACGAAAGGGTTCTCTTCCTTTTGGGTAAGCGGCTTGCCCGCTCCGGCAAGGTTATTGAACTCCCCCGCCTCTATAGCCTCTTGTATGCGCCTGTCTGCTATTCTATCAAGCTTGTTGACGATTTCGTCCGCGTCCACTGCCATGCTCCTGGGATTACGGTCATACGCATTGCGAGTCTATGGAACTGATGAAGCAGGTGTTGCTCCGGGGGTCACTGCGGGGGTTGGCACACCAATTAGAGCGGCCAGCGCATCGAGGTTGGCTTTCATCGCGTCTAGCTCCTGGCCGTAGGTGGTCCAATCGCCCGCCTTGAGGGCTTGCTGGGCGCGGTCGTAGTGGTTGCGTGCCGAGGCTGTCAGGTCGGCTGCGGTGCTTATCAAAGGCGTCGCTCCTGCTACGGCTGTTTGGCCGGGCACGGGTGTGCCGCCCGTCGGTGGTTGTGCAGCGCCTCCCCCTTCAAGCACCGGCGCGGGCGCGACGTTGAAGGCGACATTCAACGCTTCGGCCAGGTTGCTGCCGAAGCCGACGTTATTAGCGGTGGCGACGATCACTCTCTTTAGCTCAGGGAACTTAATAGATGTGGATTGCAAGAACAAAGGCTCTACGTACAGCAGCGTGTTAGATATTGGTATCGTCAGCAGGTTGCCGCGTGTCACCGTAGAGCCGCTCTGATTCCAGAGGGTCACTTGCGATGAAATAGTGGGGTCCTGGTCAATACGCGCTTCGATCTGGTTGGGCCCATAAACCAGCTCCTGCTTGGGATAGCGGATCACATCCACTTCCCCGTAGTTTGCCCCGTCGCTCTTGGCTGCCATCCATGCTATCATGTTATCACGCGTGGCGGGAGTGAGGGGGAGTATCAGCATAAACTGCTCGCTCGTCTCGCCCGGCAATTGCATGATGGTATAGTAAGCCTGAAGCGCTTCGTTGTTCGCGCTCTGCGTGCCGAACGGGACATTCCAGACATCTTCCTTTGTGTAAAAGACCTGCGGGTCGGTCATGTGGAAGGTCTCATACATCTGCGCCTGGACGTTCATCAGGTCTTCCGGGTAGCGTACATGGGCGCGCAAGCCTGCGGGCATAGCCGATATATCGCGGAAGAGAGCGGGAAATATACCTCGATATGCCTTTACCAGAGGATCAGCGCTATCGGCTACATAGAAAGTGGTGCTGCCGTCATAAGCATCTACGACCACCTTGACGGAATTACGTATGTAGTTGTATCCCTCTGCGGAAGGTGTAGAGTAGGGATAGCGATCTGTGTAGGTGTAGGCGTCCTGCATCCAGTAGAGCTTGCCGTTTGATATGACAAGGTAAGGGTCTGCATCGTACTTGAGGAAAGGTGCAAGTAGGCGGATCGAGTCGTATATGTTGCGATGGAAGAGCACCCTGGTTTGAGGAGTGATATAGTCGCTCAATAGAATGTTGCCGTCGCCGAGCCGCAGAGCAAAGAGGAGCTTGGTGAAGTAATCCGATAGAGGCACCCCACCCTTGCCGGCGTACTTGGTGAACTTGTTGTCGTTGCCTACAGGGTAGTCAAACTCCTGGGTGTTGCTATTCACGAAGAGATACTGGTTTGCCTGCTCTCCATAGTAAATCTCAGGGCGGGTGATATTAAGCTCAGGCACTTCTGAGACAGGAGGTACATCCTTGACCAACAACTGCGGCAGCCCTTCGCCTACGATCTCGTTCACAGGCGAGACCACAGCGCCGTAGCCGTGCGTGTAAACGAAGTGGGCGTTCTGCCATGTCCTCACCTGGTCGGGCACTCCCGGCGCATCCACCGACAACTCACGCGCTGAGAGCATCACCTGGCGTGGTGTGCCCCCTATCGTATACCTGTCTATGTCTACGCCATCAAAAGAGTAGTAATTCTTGAATTGTTGTAGCTGGGAATAAGTGCTGAGAAGGGGCCTGTAGTCCCAGAGCCTGATATTCTGCACTGTAGTTTGGTTCTGAGCGATTTGAGTCTGTGTCACAGAAGTGACAGCAGGGACCTCTCGCTCTTTGAACTTATCGAGGCCGAAGGCTGCGCGTGTAGCAGTTATGTTGTTCTGGATAAATGGCTTTTCAAGTGAGAACTCACTGGGTTTGACAATGAACTGCTGCACGAACCAGGGATAGACCCCTCCCACAAGTATCAGCGCGACCAGCCACACGCCAAGCGCGCCCGCGAGCACTTTCCAGGCCCGCATTCGTATATTGACGAGCAGAATCAAAGCTGTCAGCCCTGCCACTACCATCATGATGTTCAGGGCAGGCAGCCGGGCGTTTACGTCAGTATAGCCCGCACCGTAGGCTACCGACCCCGAAGAGTAAAGGAGGTCAAATCTACTCAGCCAGTAGCCGACTGCTACGAGCGCCAGGAAGATAGCTCCGAGTATGCTCAGGTGCGTGTTGATTCGTCTGTCGAGGGTGAAACTGAAAGGTGCAGGCTTGCTTCCACGCTTGCCGCTGCCTGCTTCGTTGAGCTGGCGGTTTATCTGCGGCAGCATGCCGATGAGATAAATAACAGCAGCCCCTATCGCGGCGACTATGAGCAGCCCCAGGGTCCAGCCGCGCACCAGGCCGTAAAAGGGCATGCCGAAAACATAAAAGCCTATATCGTTGTTGAATACAGGGTCGGTCTGCCCGAAAGGTACACTATTGAGATAAAGAAGGATGGTAGCCCATTGGTCTGCGGCTGCCAGCCCCATGAAGAGGCCGATCACCAGCGCGGCGATTATAATCAAAGCGCGCGCCAGCCCCGCAGGAAATGGAGTTTGCTGGCCCGGGTAAAGGGTGCCCGGTCTGGTTATTCGCCAGGCGACGCTCCAGTTTACCCAGCAAAAGATTGCCGCCAACAGGAAGCCGCCTACGAACACTCCCAGCCCCAGCCAGAGTCGAGTAGTGTATACATCTGCCAGGTTCTGGCTGCCAAACCACATCCAGTCTGTGATCATCTCCGACAGCACAGAAGGTACGATTATGAGGGCCAGCAGCAGCGCTCCCACTATCCACCACATCCGAGAGCGTTTGCGGCTCCCTTTGTGGTTAGTCGGCGTATTGTTTCTGCCGCTATGCGGCTCTTCGCGTGGTCTATTTCTGTCAAACATGTTGTTCATAACCTCAGTATAATCCTCGCAGCATTGCAGGGCAATGAACAAGCGCACCCACAACCGCAATCCGCTTAACCCGGCTGAGAGCACGCTTCCCAGAATAGTGATACGTGGTTGAAAGGGAAATAGTTGCAGGGGTGGGAATCCGTATGGTATAACGGATATGGAGGCGTAGCATCCTATATCTCTGGCGCGCCAGGCAATACGCAATACCCGGTACGAGTCCTCTTCATCTAGTACGCACTGCGGCACCCTGTATAGGACTCCTTTCCTAGCCTAAGTCGTTGACATGGTGAGATAGCGCCCCTATAATGTGGGTATGTACGAGTTTCTCCCGATCGGCTATATGCTGCGCGGACGCTACCGCATCCTTCGCGTGATTGGCGGCGGCGGCATGGGAGCGGTTTACAAGTCGGAGGACACGCGCTATAACAGCGCGCTAGTCGCCGTTAAGGAGATGCGCACCGACATAGATGCGCAGGGCGCTCACCACCCCGAAACCGAATCTGAGGACGAACGCGCCCGCGAGCGAGAAGAGCGCCGGCAACTTCTAGAGGCGTTCAGGCGCGAGGCGCAAATTCTCAGTGATTTGCACCACAGCAACCTGCCGCGCGTCACCGATTTCTTCACAGAGGGTGGCCGCCCGTATCTGGTGATGGAGCTTATCCCCGGTGAGTCTCTGGAAAAGAGGCTCGACCGCCTCAGAGGTCAGGCCCTTGACGAGGCAGAGACATTGCAGTATGGCATACAGGTTAGCGCTGTGCTGCATTTCCTCCACACCCAGGAACCTCCGATCATCTTTCGCGATGTCAAGCCGGCCAATATTATGGTCATGCCTAATGGCTATGTGAAGCTGATAGATTTTGGCATCGCTCGCACATACAAAGAAGGCAAGCGCCGCGACACTATGTCAATGGGCACTGCCGCATACGCGCCATTCGAGCAGTTTGGCAAGGGGCAGACTGACGCCCGCTCCGATATATATTCGCTCGCGGCCACTATGTACCACCTGCTGACCGGCAGGCCCCCCACCCCTGCCACTACTCCGACCAATCTGCGCGACTTCAATCCAAACATAACAGCGAACACCGAGAAGCTGATCATCCAGGCTATGTCTCGCGATATGGACGCTCGGCCCCAATCGGCTATTGCTTTTGAGCAAGAGCTACGCCGGTGCCTGGGCAAACCATTTGTAGCGCCGATCAACGAGAACGCAGCCGAGGCATCAGCATACGTGCTAAAAAGCGCGCAGGGAACGCCGCAAAAAACATCTGGCGTGCCCGACGTGATAGATGCCCAGAAAACGCCGGTCGCGACCCCCGCATCAGCACCCACAGCCACACAGCCGCAGCCACACAGTAGCGCGATCAGGCCGATAGCGAGCATAATCCCCCCCTCCGGTGCTGTAGCCGCCGAAAGCCACGCACAAGCCGGGAGCGCAGGGAAGGTAGCTCCTCTTTCCGCGCCACACCAGCCAGCTACTCCACAGCCGGTTGTGCAACCCGTTGATGGCAGCTCGCACGCCGAGGAAGAGCGCGTGTGTATGGTTTGCGGAACATCAAACCAGGGTAAGGCTCACTTCTGTGGGCGCTGTGGCGCATCGCTCGCGGGCCGCCCCGCCGGCAGGTTGCAGGTGCTTGGGCCTAACGGCGTGCTCTGGGAGCGACGTATCCTTGAGAACCCTTTTAATATCGGAAGGCGCAGCCTTTCGCGCCAGGTCTTTCCGCACCTGGACCTTACTTACAATGACCCTGCGGCCTATGTTTCCAGGCAGCACGCGCGTATTGTGGCCGATGCGGGTGGATATTTCATAGAAGACCTTGGCAGCGCGAACGGTACTTTCCTCAATGACCGCCGCCTCCCGCCAAATGTGCCCACACGCCTTCGCAACGGCGACAGGGTACGCATAGGTAAAGCCCAGGTAAACTTTATTCTGGGCGGGTAAGCCAGGACTGAGGGCTGAAGAGCGGTGCGTTGGAGGTTGGTAAGGGTAGATGGCACTCAGCCCTCAGTCTTGAGTAACTGTTCAGAGTATGGGCTTGGGGGGCCGGCCAAGCCCCTGACGAGGTTACAGGGGTGATTAAAGCCCCCTCTCCCATGAAGGGAGAGGGGGCATGGGGTGATGGAGAAAGCCCCCTCTCCTATGAAGGGAGAGGGGCATGGGGTGAGGGCAGATGGCGCAACACCCGCACAGTTACCCCAAGAAGATTGCTCCAC